>JBOHTT010000191.1:0-7524 GCA_050733775.1 Vulcanimicrobiaceae bacterium | reverse complement strand
CATCAAAGGTGATGCTGTGCTCCACGAGCCCGGCGCGTTTCGGAACGATCGCCGCTCTCGCTAGTATTTTCATGCCGAGGCCGTGTGCGACGTAGGCTCGTATTGCTCCGCCGCTTGCCGAAGCACTCACACGGAAGACGAACTTGACCCGATACTTCCCGGCGGATAACCAAAAATACGGTCCATAGGTGACGAGATCCGCAATGCCTGGACTGGCGGTGATTTGCCCGCCTTGCCGCTTCCCTGCGGCTCCGAGGGTGAGGAGTGGCGTAATGTCGAGCTTTCGCGGCGGTTTGATCTTCTCAGGAATATCAATTTGCTCGAGCGTTGCACGATTCACCGTGAAATCGACTCCGCCGGGAGTGCGCAGCAGAAATTCGACCCTCGGCCAGTCTAACGCATCGCTGATCTCCCGGGGCATATAAAAGTCGAGCCGAGCTCGGCCTCTTATCATCTCGCTACGCTCGATTCCGCGGCACGCGATAAGCAACGTGTTGGAACGGACCTCGACGCTGAGCGAACCAGTCGCGCGTGAAGTGTAATGCACGTGCGCAAACTCAAGCTTCAGGCGATACATGCCGCTGTCGAGATCCAAGTATGGGCCGTAAAAGACAGCACCCGACGTACCGTGAATGCTCCGAATTCCGTTCGTTTGCCGTTCGCCCGCCTCGCCGATGTACAGTGAACGCAAAACCTCTTGGGTGTCTTCGGGAGGTCGCAAGAAGCCTTGCCGAATGTGCGTCGCAAGCGGCGTAAGCGCTGCGCCGACCGTACTGTTGAAAATGCCTTCTGCGGAATTACAGATTGCGTTTACACCGATGATCCGGCGCGGCTGAATACCCGCGGTTTCCAATCGTCGCCGCTCGTGCCGAGTCGCTCGCCGGAAATGCCTCGTAACTAGGCGGATGACGGGATCGCGCTCGAACGACCACCCTTCCAAAGATGCGCCCTCATCGGACTTGCCCCAATCAAAGATAAATGCGTCGGCGCTTCGACAGGCCTCTTCCCACGGTGTCCAGACGCATCCGGCCGGCAGCTTGGAGCCCAGCCAGGTCGCTTCTGAAAACACTCTGATCGGCTCCGCGAATCCCATCACCCGCCACGCTGAGGCAAATTTGTCCAGTAGACTGCGCTTTGCACCGCTCCACGCAAGAACCGTGGTTCGTGGATAGCTGACGAGCGAGTCAACGAGAAACGGCACGACGTGATCGCTGGGATAGTCGATATGGTTGAAGCTGTTCGCAGAGTAACCCGTCGTCGTCGGATGATCCAATCTCTCATGGATGGTATCGCCTAACGCGGTTACGTAGCTGCGGCTTGTGGCGTCGACCCGCAGCTCCTCGATATTCTCATCTGCAAGGCCCCACGACTTGGCTTGCTGCGGTACTCCCGGCGCGCGGACGCGTTCGAAAAATATCTTCTGATCGTTCTGCACGGCGCTCGCGCGATGTGCCGGTGTTACTTGTCGCGTATGATCGCAGTGATAACCATAGAGCTGTTCGACAACGTCTCCGAGAGCGCGAGGAATCAACGAGAGACGGCGCGCGATGTTAGAGTCGACATGCCATCCCACGAGCATGCTCTCGTGGAAGCCATGAATTCGCCAAACATCCGAGCGGAGCATCAGCTGAAAGTCTCCAGGACCGTCGTACTTTACATCAGCATGCGAGGTGTAAACTATCTCGTTGAGATGAAAAGCCGCGCCCCAGTTTCGGAAAGACTCGATGGTCGCGCGTGGATCCAGACGATTGACACTTTCCCACAACGTCTCCGGTACCTCAAAGCGAGGCAAATGGTAATACGCGTCCGGAAGCGCTGCGGCAATTTCTGAAAGCGATCGCTTCGCGCGAGGAACAAACACCATATCGGTATTTGTCGAGAGGATCCAACGGTTCGCCGTGTTCGAGCGTCGGATCGCCACGTTTCGGGCTATCGGCTCGAGCGCCATAAGATGCGTCTTTGAGCGAAACCGCTCGTGATGCTTTGGACGCACGCGCAAGATCCGTAGAAGCGACTTTGCCTTCTCGGTCAGCGTGTCTTGGATTGCCTCAGGGAACGTGGGAAAGTCGTCGGGTGTATTGTAGTCGACAAAGATTATCTCGTCATCCGAGTCCGTAAGGAGCTCGGCCATGCAGTTGAGGCTGATCGCCGCTCGCTTATGGAGATTGTAGCCGTAAGAATCGTTGCGTCCGTACAGGACTAGTGAAAGCATTAGTGCGAGACGCTGGTACTTAGCGAGCCGACGGGCTCGCCTTCTTGGATCCTATCCAACACATCGTCGTCAAATCGCAAAACCTCCATATCTGAGAGGCCATTCTCCACGAGCCAACTCTGGTTGGCAATTAAATGGCGCCGGCCGTCAAAGAACGCGTAGAAGTGGTCCACATACTTGGAGTTTGCTTGGTTCGCAGCGAGTACCAGGGCGGGAATGCGATTTGGTTGTCCTTGGAGGCGCTGAGATTCGACGCGAAGCTTGTAGCGTAGAACGGCCTCATATGGCGGGCCATCGCAAACGATGGCGCCTCTTTCCAGCCATAGCGCACGATTGCAGGACTTGAGGATGACGTTCAGTTGATGCGAGACCACGAGGATCGTCACATCCTCATCCCACAGGGCATCGATACGCTCGCGACATTTGCGCTGAAAGGCCTCGTCACCGACTGACAAGACCTCGTCGAGGATGAGAATATCAGGCCGAAACTCCGTCGCAATTGCAAATCCGAGACGAGCAGTCATGCCGGAGGACAACGTCTTCACAGGATCGTTGCGGTAATCTTGAAGCTCGGCAAAATCCAAAATCGCGTCCAAATGTTCGCGCATCAACCGCCGCTCGATCCCCAACAGCAAGCCGTAGTAGATGATATTATCGAACAGCGAGAGCTCGGGATCGAAACCCGCACCGAGCTCGATCAGCGGAGCGATGACGCCGACGGTGACAATCCGGCCCTTCGTCGGCGGCAAAATGCCGCAGATGACTTTGAGCAAAGTCGTCTTGCCCGAGCCATTTGCGCCGATGATGCCGATCTTCTCGCCGGGACGAACCGTGAGATTCACGCCGCTCAACACTTGTCGACGGCTCGGTTTCCAATGCCGCCCCCTGATGAGATTGAAGACGAACCTCTTGAAGTCGTAGTGGAACTCTTCTTGCGTTCGCCTCCAGAGAGACACGTCGCCAAGCGTGATGATGGGCTGCGTCATCAAAGCAGATCGATCGCCCATCGCTGAAGCGCGGCGAATGCCACAGCACCTACGGCGAGCGCAAGCACGGCGACGCCAATCGTAGACAAGAGTACGTGAAGATGCGGTTGCACAGGACTGAACGCGATCTCGCGGATATCATTTGCGATCGCTGCAATCGGATTGATGTGTACCCAAATCCGCAGCTTCTCCGGAACGATCTGCTCTGGATAAAAAATCGGGCTTGTCATCCACGTTATGAAAACCACGAGCTCGTAGATGTACGGAAGGTCGCGAAAGAAAACGAACAGGGCCGATGCAGCTAGCGACGCGCCGACGGTCACCATCAGCAGCGAGATTGCCGGCGCGATCAAGAGCAAGACACGTTCGGCGCTATGGCTTGCGAAAAGCGTTACGAGAATTATGACGGGCAGAACCCCGACGACGAATTGGAACAAGTTCGCAACGACTACCGATACCGGAAAGACGCTGAGCGGAATCTTGATCTTGTTGACCAGCGAACCGTTTGCCACGACGGAGCTCAGAGCTTGGCTCGACGCTTGCGAGAAGAACGTTACCACGACCATGCCCATGAATACGGCGAGGACGTAATTGAGCGTGGAGTTTCCGTAGTACGACTTAAATGCCGAGCCGAAGATGAGCGTGTAGACTCCGGTCATAATCAGCGGATTAGAAAGCGACCAAAAAACGCCGAGCACGGAACCGCGGTAACGCGCCTTTATATTCCGCTCCGCAAAGGTCGTGACCAATTCGCAATAGCGCCGCACTGCAGCGGCGTTTGGTTGAGGGAATGTGGCGACCGCGTTCACTTGGCTCGTTTGCCACGGAGGCGCGCCGGGCTCCTGTTCATGCCGTCGGCTCGGCCCGCAAGATTGTTGCCGCCGGAGCGCCGACGCGATACAGCGTTACGGCGAGCGCGCAGGCATCACCGGCGAGAATTGTCATTAAAACGTCGTGAATCGAGTTGTGGCGCAAGACGACGACGGTGATTTGCGCGATTGCGATGGCGACGAGCGGCAGGGCATGTTCGTAATGCCCCAGACCGATCTTGTAATTCGCAATCGTATTTGCCGTGGCGAGCGCGACGAGCGCGACAACATACGGCAGAACGAACGGCGCCGCGGCTGAAAACGCCGGACCTGCGATAGAACGGACCAGCAAGCTCGGATCGATAACGCTTACTCCGACAGCGAACGCGGCGGCGATAGCGACAACGGCCAACGCACCGAACAGAAGATGTTTCGAGGGTTCTCCGCGCGAGGCTCGACGGGTAGCGTGCGGCAGCAAGACGATAGGGATGAAGCCGACGCCCGCATAGAAGGCTCTGGCGACGAGTGCGGCAGCGCTGTACAATCCGGCGACTTCGCCGGCGAAGAAGTGGCGAACGAGAATGGTATCGTAGAACAGCATCCCGTTGATGGCTAGCATGGTGGCTCCGATCTGCAGCGCCGATTTGGCAAACGGCCGCAGCGGCAGACGCAGCTGTTCAGGTTTGGCAGCCATCTTACGGCGTATCGCAACGGCATTAAAAGCGGCGGTGACGATCAGCGACGCGGTGATTCCGGCGATGGCGCCGCTCGTGCCGAGAACGATCGCACCGAGCGGGCCCAAAGTTGCCCTGCCGATGCTGTCGATGATGTACGATACGCTAAATGCGGTGAAACGATGCTGTCCTTGCAACACGGCGCGCTCCGCCGTGACGACGACGCTGAGCGCTAGTGTCGCGCCGGCGACGATCACTGGCACTGACGAAGAAAGATGGAAGAACCGTGCCAAGCTTGCCGAGAATACGAGCGCGGCTCCAAAAAGCACGGCGCCTATTGACCAAGCCCAGTAGTCCACGACGTCGGCGAGGCGGCGAAGCCGCGCTTCATCTCCCGCCCCAAAGAGGTCGGCTGCGAGCTTCGCGATGACCGTCGCAGCAACGATTGCCGGCACCGAGAACAGCAGTACGGTCGACAACAAGGCAGTGATGACGCCGTACCCCTCGACGCCGACGATACGGCCGACGAGCACGTAATAGACGTAAAGAAAAACATTGCCCGCCATGAGACCGGCGAAGACAATCGCGCCTTGACGCGCGAAACTTCCGGCCGCTGTTATCAGCTTGGCTTCTTTCCTACGATGAGAAACGTTTTCCCGAGTACGAGCCACGCGAGCGGAAACGCGAGATAGGCTCGAACGAGCGCCGGATGTTGCGGCAACCACGTCTTCGTCGTGAACGGCAAGAACCGCGGAATCAATTTTTCTATCTCAAAGCCTGCCGCCGCAAACGCCTCGCGCCCCGAGCGGTCCGACATCGGCACGTGATGATCGTGAAAGTCCCAATAGCGCCAGCCGCACAATCGAAGGTTCGGCTGCAATGCGACGTAGATCCCACCGGGCTTGAGTACGCGATAGATTTCCGAGAGCACGCCATCGACGATCGCTTTTGACGGCAAATGCTCGAGGAAGTGGCTGCTGAACGCAACGTCGACGCTGTTGTCAGGGACCGCCGTCATGTTTTCGGCGGACGAAAGATGAAACTCCGTCCCCTGCGGGACGAGCCTCTCCGACTCCGGATTGAGATCGATCGCGATTTTCCGTCGAGCTTTGATATGTCGCGTAAACTCGCCAAGACCGCTGCCGACATCTAATACGGTGTCCGCATCGGCGCGAACGAACTGCTGAAAGAAGTTCTGGCACAGTACTTGCCAGATCTTATCTTTGCTCTCACGTTCTGCTGCAGAGAATCGATCGCGATACAGGCGTTCCACGTCGAGTGTTGACACTTCGCTGCATACCTGAAACGACAGGACGCCCGTTCCCTCTAAGGAAAGACGGCCTGCCAGCATATGCCGATAAGGGTTGGTATTGTCGGCTGCGGTTTTGGGTGTGAGGTCCAAATCCCGGCCTTGCGACGTGATGGTCGCGTCGAAGTGCGCGCCATCGCCGCGCGGCAGCGGTCGAGCGCACAAGCAGCAGGAGAAAAAATGGGCGTTCCCTTGGCGTTCGAGGGCTGGGAGAGCCTCGTTGCATCGGAGGAAGTCGATGCCGTTGTGATCGCAACGGTACCGTCGGTTCAAGCGAAGGTTGCGCGTGCGGCACTGGCTCGAGGCAAACCGGTGCTGGCCGAGAAGCCGCTAGCTGCGTCCCTTCGCGAAGCGGCCGATATGGTTCAAGCCGCCGAGCGCGCCCAGCTGCCTGCAATGATCGATTTCAACTTTCCAGAGCTTGGCGCGTTTTCCGTCGCACGGCAAATCCTGCGACGCGGAGAGATTGGAGCACTTCGCCACGTAATGGTGCAGTGGAACGTCGAGAGTCGCGTCAACGCGGGGCGGTTCGAGCACTGGAAAGCATCCCGCGACGAAGGCGGCGGTACGCTCTTCAACTTCGTCTCGCATAGTTTCTACTATCTCGAATGGCTTGCCGGCCGGATCGTGCGTCTGCAGGCGCAACTTTCGAAAATGCCGGGCGACGGCCGATCCGGCGATGCATTCACCGCACTGTCGTTTGAGTTCGAGGACGGTGCTGCCGGATCGATCGCGATGGCCGCCAGCTCCTATTGCGGTCTCGGTCATCGCATCGAGCTTTATGGCGACGATGGAGCCCTCATACTGGAGAACCTCACGAGCGACTACATGCGAGGCTTCACCCTGCGACAAGCGCGCCGGCCCGGGAAGCTCGAAAGCATCGAGTTTCCTTCGGACAACGATCATGGGAGCGACTCCCGCATTGCCCCAACCGCATCGCTTGACCGGCGGTTCATCGACTGGATTGCCAACGGTACGGCGGCTCGGCCGAGCTTCCAAGACGGCCTGAGGGTGCAGACGCTCCTGGATTTCGCCCTGGCCAGCGACCGCGAAGGATGCCGCGTTACCGTCTAATGCTCGACATCGTCATCCCGGTCTATAATGAAGGCGCGAATATTCTCGCGGTCTTGGGCGCGCTCGAGCGAGACGTGAAGACGCCCTGTCGCGTGCTGCTGTGTTACGACTTCGAGGAAGACGACACGCTACCGGTCGTGAGGCAGTCCTGGCGGGGAGCGCTCGATGTGGAATTCGTAAGGAATCGCGGGAGTGGTGCGCACGGCGCCGTCGTTTCCGGATTCAAGGCAGGAGCAAATCCATACATCGTCGTCTACGCCGCCGATGACGACTACAATGCAGCCATTCTGGACGCCATGGTTTCGCTGGCACAGCGCGGACACGCAATCGTATCGGCAAGCCGGTTTCTTCCCGGCGGTAGCATGGTGAACTGCCCACCGCTTAAAGAGTTCCTCGTACGCGCAGCGTCTTTTGCGCTGCATCACTTCGCCGGCTTGCCTATTCACGACGCGTCGAATGG
>JBOHTT010000190.1:0-14551 GCA_050733775.1 Vulcanimicrobiaceae bacterium | reverse complement strand
AGCGCCTGGTTACCCAAGCGGAAGGTCACCCCAACGCTTGCAACATTCGAGAACCTCATGCCAACGCGCCGGTCGCTTACGAAGCTGGCCAGAACTCCGTTTTCACGCGTGCTTGTAACCGGAGTTTCTTTGCTTTGCGCAGCGGCTATTTATTTCGGCGACACGACGCTGAAAGCAACGAACCTTGCGCCGCTCGTCACGATTCCCGTCTTGGCGGTCACGTATGTCCTTGGCGTACCGGCTGGGCTTGCATTCGGTGTCGTCGCGGGTATTGCATTCGGCACGGTCGAGCATGGCCTGCAAAGTTTCTTGTCGGATGCCGTCATCTTGACGGCAACGTTCGCGATGGTCGTCGCGCTGTTCGGCATTGCGCGGCGGCTTCACGCTCGATCTTCGGTGATGGAGTTGGAGATTGGAAGTGCAAAGACACTTCACGATACCTTCTTCGTCAACGTCAATCTTGGGCCGTCCAGTTGGCGCCCCTACATCATTCACGTTCCGCTTCGTGAAATGGGCGGCGACTTTTACGCGCTCGACATGACCAACGATCGCAAAGGCGAAGAGCTTTTCGTCGCCGACGTCTCCGGCAAAGGAATACAGGCGTCGATGCTCCACTCCGCGCTCAAGACGCTCCTGCGCGCGGACAATTCGGTCGATCCCGGCGAGAAGCTGAGTTTTCTCAACCAGCATCTGATGAGCGTGTGCGCCAACGGCATCTTTTGCACGGCCTGGTACGGCCTTCTGCAAGGCGACGGCAGCGTCTATTTCTCGAATGCCGGCCACGAGCGTCCTTTCGTGCAGCGCGTCGACGGAACGGTGGAACAGCTCCGCGACGGACAGATAATTCTCGGCTTCGGAGCCAACGTCCAATACGTGTCATCCACCGTGCGGCTCTTGCCGGGCGAAAAATTGCTCGTCTATACGGACGGTCTCACGGAGATCCTGGAGCGTGGCGACCTCAAGATCGAGCAGGTCTTCGACGATTTCGAAGAAGCGCGCCGGCGAATCGTAGGCGGCCGCAGACGCGACGACGTCCTGGCTATTCGGCTCGATTATAAACCTGTCGACACACAGCCGGCAGGCAACGGCCAGCAGCAAGGCGGCAGTCAGATCCTCGCGTAAACGGCAGCCTACATGCTGTGGTTCTCGATACTACTCGGCGCGTTTCTCATCTCGACGGCCGCGGCGTCAGCCGAAACCACTATTCCATTCCGATACTCGCACGGAGAGATTCTCGTCGACGCACGGATTGGGAATAGCGGTCCCTACACATTCATACTCGACACCGGAACGACGTCGTCAACGATTTCGGCCGAACTGGCGCGTCGTCTGAATCTCAAGTGGCGATTCGAAGACGTCACCGTCAAAACCGTAGACGGCCGCCGGATCGACGTCGTTCCCGTCTTTCTCTCGGACGTCGCGATTGGGGAGGTCCGATTGCCGAGACTCGATGCCGTCGCAATCGACGTTTCTCCGTTGAGGCAAAGCATCGGACTCGACGTCGAAGGAATTCTCGGCTCGAATTTTTTCCAGCACCGCATCGTTCAGATCGACTATCCCTGCCGGCTCATTACCGTGCTGCCGCATGCGCCCGACGACCAACAGGCCGTGCACTTCGTCCAGTCCGGCGACGGCTATATCGTTTCGCAAGACGTCTGGCTTGGAGACCGGCACGCGAGTACGATGTTCGACACAGGAAACTCCGGCAACATCATCGTCACCGCGAAGGGCCTTGCCGATCTGCATTTAGAGCGCAATGCGCGAATTGGCAGTTCCGTGATTAGCTATGGATCTGCCGGACCGGTTACGGAAACCGAAGGAACGCTCTATGACTTGCGTATCGGCACGACTCCGGTACCGTACGCGAGCGCGCGCTTCTCGCCGACGTCACGCGATCCGTTCGATTTCAACGTCGGCAACGGCGTGCTGGACCGATTCGTGGCGACGTTCGATTACGCCGGCGGCACGCTCACGCTCGACCCGCCGCATCGCTGTGCTACGTTGCGCTAAGGTCTGCGTGCAGGGCTTGCGCAAGCGTGACGTCGATTTGCGCGCGCGCGGCGAGCATCGGATGATCGACCTCGATCGCTAGCGCGCCCTTTTGCGCGAGTGCGACGAAATTGGCGCCGAGGCCGCGCGGCAGCGGAAATCGCACGAACTGCACCGAGCTGATCGTGTCTTCGGCGATTTGCGTACCCGCGAAGATCGCGTTGACGGCGCGGCCGTCTGCAACCAAACGAAAGTGGCGATCGAGCCCGACGAGCCCCTTCAGCGCGAGATCGCGCTCTTTGGCATCGGGATATTCGATCAGCATCGTCGCTGAGAGCTCGTCTTCGCGCGGAATCAGCTCGTTGTACGTCTCGACTTCGTGTTTCACGGCGTCGCCGTCTTTGATGCGTTCGACGCGGAGCATCTCTTCGATCTGATACCAAACGCTCTGCGCGTTCTCGAACAGGAGCGTGACGTGCTCGCCGACTACGAGGCGGCGACGGCCTTTTTCTTGGATGAACAACGGCCGCAAGATCGGCCGCACGCGCTCCCACTGCTCGAACGGGACGATCTGCGCGATATCGATGGTTTTCACAACCTTGTCATCCCGAGCGTAGCAATGCGCAGCATTGCGTAGTCGAGGGATAGTGACTGTGCCGGTGGGTATCGATTGTCTTGGCCTACGAACATCAAGGCTGCCCCTCGACTACGCGCCCTCGGGCGCTACGCTCGGGGTGACAATGCTATTAGGCCAACCGTCGTCTCGATACGCTCTCGACAACACTTCGATCGGATGAATGGGACGGACGCCGGTGGCTTGTTCGATTTGGATTGCGGAGAGCGGGCAATCGGTGGCCATGACGTTGGCCTCTGCAGCGGTCATGCCGTCGAAGGCTTTCTGTCCCCACTTCATCGAGAGGTCGAAGTACTCACGCTTCATCGCCCACGTGCCGTCGTGCGCGGTGCACGCGTCGACCGTCGTGATCTCGGTCTCGGGAATGAGCCGCATGAGATCGCGCGAGCGGAACCCGATCTGCTGCGATTTGAGATGGCACGGCACGTGATAGGCAATCTTTCCCGGCGAGCTGCGAAACTCGCGGACGAACGTGCCCTCGGCTTTGAGCGACCATAGCAGCTCGTGCACGTCCACGACGGCGGCTGAGAACTCGCGCACGTCGTCGCCCTCGAGGATGTCGCGATATTCGTGCTTCATCGTCATCGAGCACGTCGGGTTGATGGCGGCGATCTTGTAGCCGTCGCGAACGAACGGCAAGAGCGCTTCGACGTTTGCACGCGCCTGCTTTTGCGCGAAGGGTACGTCGCCGCCGTCGAGCGCCGGCATCCCGCAGCACCGCTGCTTGCCGCACGTGACGGCGCAGTTGTTGCGCTCGAGCACGTCGACCGCTGCCTTACCCGGCTCGGGATTGTAATAGTTGACGAAGCAGGTCGCGAAGAGCACGACCTTTGCTGCCGGCACCCGCGGCTGCGCCGGCTGCCCGCGGCGAGCCGACCATTTCTCGAACGTCTCGCCGGCAAAATCGGGAAGCTTTTTGTCGCGATGGATGCCGAGCAGCTTTTCCATCACGATGCGTTGCACGCGGCTGCGGCACGACATGTTCGCAAGGCCCGGCGTGAGCGACCCGAGCTTCCCAAGCAAATCCGGATTGCCGAGCATGCGGTCGCGCACGCTCACGCCTTCGCGTTTCGCGCGCACCGCCTTGGCGCGCATCATCAAGCGCGCGAAATCGAGCTGAAAGACGTGACCGTCGCGCGTCGTGTACGGGCAGCGTACCTCGCACATCTTGCAGTTGTAGCAAAGGTCGACGACGTTCTTGCGATCGTCCGCGGAAACTTTGGCGGTGTCGCCGTCGGCTTTTTCGACCGCGTCGAAGAGCGCCGGAAACGACGGGCACTGGTTGAAGCAGAGCCGGCATCCGTTGCAGATGTCGAAAGCGCGCTCGATTTCGCGCTCGAGCCCTGCTTCATCCCAATACTTCGCCTCCGTGGCCTCGTAGGAGAGACCGTCGGTGGGCGCGCTAGGCAATCGTCGAGAGTGCTTTCTCGAATCGGCCTGCGTGCGATTTTTCGGCCTTGGCCAGCGTTTCGAACCAATCGGCGACTTCGGGGAACCCCTCATCGCGCGCGGTCTTGGCCATGCCCGGATACATGTTGGTGTACTCGTGCGTCTCGCCATGAACCGCAGACTTGAGATTCAGCGACGTGTCGCCGATGCGCTGATCCGTTGCCGGATCGCCGACCGACCTCAGGTAGTCGAGATGACCGTGCGCGTGACCCGTCTCGCCTTCTGCCGTATCGCGAAAGAGGCCGGCAATGTCCGGGTGCCCTTCGACGTCCGCGATCTTCGCGAAATACAGGTAGCGGCGATTGGCCTGGCTTTCGCCCGCGAACGCTTCTTTGAGATTCCCGTGCGTCTTCGTTCCCTTGAGATCTTTCATTTTGGCTTGCTCCTCTTTGGTTTGTTGCACTCGCCGCAGACGGCTTGGATTTCAACCGATGCACCGAGGACGTGAAAATCGCCTATGTTCTTAGCAGCGCCAAGCAGGCGCTCATCGGCTTCCGGAATCTGCACGTCGCAAACGCGATGGCAGCGCACGCAGACCACGTGGTGATGCGGGGCGACGTTCCCGTCGTACCGCGCACTGTCGTGCAACAGCGTGACCTTGCGCGCTTCTCCGACTTCGCATAGCACCTCGAGCGTCCTGTGCACGGTCGCGCGCGACATGTGCGGATGCTCCCGGCGGACGAGCTCGAAGACCGTATCCGCGGTTGGATGCTCGGGTGATGCGAGCAGCGCGCGAATGATCGCGAGACGCTGCGGGGTCACCGCGAGCCCGCTTTCGCGGCAGCGAGCCGTAAACTCGGCCAAGCGGCGCGACGCATAATGCGCGTGCTGCCGCTTCTCGATGAGCTGCGGTTTCATTGCGTGTGATAATCGTTATCACATAGGAATCAGGCTCGTCAAGTGGCAGCAGGCTTAAGCCGCATCGTCCCGCCGATGAGCGCGACGAGCGCCGCACCGACGCCGACCGGAATGAAGGCGGTCGCGGGCACGTGCGTCGCGTCCCAGAGCACGCCGCCGAGCAGCGTTCCGGCAAACGAGCCGAGGTAACCGATCGTGAAGGCGCCCGCCGAGAGGCGGTGCACGTTGCGCTGATCGGCGACCATGGGCGCGAGCGCGATGATCATCGAGAGACCGATTGCCGAGGTGCAACCGAAAATCGACACGCCGGCAATCGCGAGCCAATCCGAGCCGAAGATAAGGAAGCCGAGTCCTGGGATTGCGGCAAGCAGCACGGCGATGAAAAATTCACGGCGGCCGGCCAATCGTTGCGCAACGAACAGCACGGCAAACGAACCCGGCAGCTGCATGATGTTGAGCGCGGCAATTGCGGGCGCCGCCATCCACGGACGTCCGACTGCGTGAAAGAAATCCGGGATGTACGCGTTGAGCCCGAAATACAGCACGGAAATTCCGCCCTG
This sequence comes from Vulcanimicrobiaceae bacterium, assembly GCA_050733775.1. Classification (GTDB taxonomy): domain Bacteria; phylum Vulcanimicrobiota; class Vulcanimicrobiia; order Vulcanimicrobiales; family Vulcanimicrobiaceae; genus JAFAMS01. Next base: position 9,061 of record JBOHTT010000190.1, on the reverse strand, counting down.
CATGATTCCGAGCCGCCACGTCATCGGATCGCGCCAGTCAGGCCACCATTCCGGGCGGTCTTCGTGCGCGACGGGTAATTCGCGCGGCACGAACAACCGAAAGAGCAGCGGCGTGAGCAAAACCGGAAGCGACCACACCGCGAGGTTGGCCTCCCAGCTTCCTGCGACGAGCGGCATGACCAACGGAATCGTAAGGCCTGCCGGAATCGCTTCGCCGACCAGAATGCCGTTCACGTACACCGCCGTCGCGAAACCGATCTGCCGTGGAAACCATGCACCGATCAGCGTCGGCGCCGCAGGCTGACAAATTGCTATGCCCGCGCCCATCAAGAACGTCATGCCGAACAGCATCGCGGCGCTCGGTCCGAAGCCGCGCGCAGAGCCCGCCAGCGCGACCAGAAGCAAACCGAAAATCGTCGCGCGCCGAGCGCCGATCTTCGCGATCATCAGCGAACCCGCAATCGCCGCGATCCCAAGCAGCAGCACCGGCATAACGGTGAGCGCGCCGACGCCCGCTTCGCTCAGCCGCAGATCCTGATGGATCTGCGGCAGTACCGGCGGTACCGCCAGTAAGGTCAGGCGTAAGTCGATACCTACGAGCCAGAGTAGCGCTAAATAGTACCAGTAGCGCGCACTTTCGGCTGTCCCTCGACTATGCAATGCTTCGCATTGCTACGCTCGGGATGACAAGAAGGTTAGCGCTTGCGCGAAACTTGCCGCGCGCGTTTGCCGTTGACGCGCATGCGCTTGACCGTGCGAGGTCGCAGCGCGACGACGTTGTTCGCGCGGCGCGGTAGCTCGACGCCGAGCAAGACCGGCGTAATGATTCGCTGTCCGAGTGCTTGGAGGAAGACCTCGCTCAGCTCGTCGACGAGCACGAATTCCATCGTATCGCGCACTTCCTTGGGCACTTCGTCGAGATCGAGCTCGTTACGGCGCGGCAGAAGAATCTTCTTGATTCCCGCTCGCTTCGCACCGAGTACTTTCTCCTTGATGCCACCGACCGGCAGCACTTGACCCGTCAGCGTGATCTCGCCGGTCATCGCGATATCGCTATTGACCTTCCGGTTCGTAAGCAGCGAGACGATCGACGTCGCTATCGCGATACCGGCCGAAGGCCCGTCTTTCGGAACGGCGCCCGCAGGCACGTGAATGTGCAAGTCGTGCTTGCCGAAGTACTCTTCCGGAAGCCCGAGCTCGTTCGAGCGCGAGCGCAGGAAGCTGACCGCAGCGGTCGCGCTTTCCTTCATCACATCGCCGAGCTGTCCCGTGAGCGTGAGTTTTCCGGTCCCCGGCATCGCGGTCGTCTCGATGAACATGATGTCGCCGCCGACCGGCGTCCACGCAAGGCCGGTGGACACGCCGACCGATGCGACGCGTTTCTTGATTTCGTTGAAGAACCGCGGCTTCTGCAGGTACTCGACGAGGGTCTCCGGCTTCACGCGCTGCTTGAAATGCGGAAACTCTGCGACCTTGCGCGCAATCTTGCGGAAGATCGTGCCGATCTCACGCTCCAGGTTGCGGACGCCGGCTTCGCGCGTGTAGTCGACGATGATGCCGCGCAGCGCGGCTTCGCTTATCTGCCCTTGCGCGACGGTGAGACCGTTGGCTTTCCGTTGCTTGGCAAGCAAGTACTTGCGGGCGATCTGAATCTTGTCGTGCTCCGTGTAGCCAGCGAGCGGAATGATCTCCATGCGATCGCGCAGCGGCGGCGAGATCGTCGAGAGATCGTTCGCCGTGCAGATGAAGAGCACGGACGAGAGATCGAACGGCAAGTCGAGGTAGTGATCGCGGAAGTTGTTGTTCTGCTCGGTATCGAGGACTTCGAGCAGCGCCGATTGCGGATCCCCGCGGAAGTCGCTGCCGACTTTGTCGATCTCGTCGATCATCATCACGGGATTCTTCGTGCCTGCGTCGCGCAAGGAGCGAAGGATCGTGCCCGGCATCGCTCCGATGTAGGTGCGGCGATGCCCGCGAATTTCAGCTTCGTCGCGTACGCCGCCGACGGAGAGGCGCACGAACTTACGGCCCATCGCGCGTGCGATCGACTGCCCGAGACTCGTTTTACCGACGCCCGGCGGTCCGACGAAGCACAGGATCGGGCCGGTTAGTTTCTTGCGAAGCTTGCCGACGGCCAAGTACTCGACGATGCGGTCCTTGACTTTCTCCAGATCGTAGTGGTCCTCGTCGAGGATCGCTCGCGCTTTGGAGATGTCGATGTTGTCGTCGGTCGTTTGCGACCACGGCAGCTGCACGATCCAATCGAGATACGTGCGGATAACGCTGTATTCGGGCGACGCCTGCGGAACCTTCTGGAGGCGATCCAGCTCGCGATCGGCGGCTTTCTTCGCATCTTCAGGGAGCTTCGCTTCGTCGATCTTCTTGCGCAGCTCGTTCGCATCGGCTAGCGTCGGATCGGTCTCGCCGAGCTCGTCTTGAATTGCGCGCAGCTGCTGGCGGAGATAGAACTCGCGTTGGTTCTTCTCCATCTCTTTCTGGATTTCGGATTGGATCTTGTGGCCGAGCTCGACGACCTCCAGCTCCTTTGTAAGCAGGAGGGTCAGCTTGCGCAGGCGCTTCTCGGTGTTGCGCTCCTCGAGGATCGACTGACGATCGTCGGTGTCGAGGCGCATCGTCGACGCGACGAAATACGTGAGCAGGTTGGAGTCCGTGATGTTTTGGACTTCCATTTCCATCTCGCGCGGCGCTTGCGGCAGATAGCTGAGCAGCTTCTGGAAGAGCGTCGAAAGATTCCGATGCATCGCAACGAGCTCTTCCGAGTCCTTCGTGATGTCGGGCAGCTCCATGAAGGTCGCCGACATATACGGCTCGGTCTGCAGGATTTTGTCGATGCGGAACACGGACGAGCCGGCGACGATGCAGCGCAGCGTGCCGTCGGGGACCTTCAGCATTTTCTGAATCGTGCCGATCGTGCCGATCTTGCGAATATCGTCCGGACCGGGATCCTCGGTGTCTTTGTCTTTGAGGACGACGAGGCCGATCGGCTTGCCTTCGCGCAACGCCTCTTCGACGAGCGCGATTCCCGGTTTCTTCACGACCGCGAGCGGAATCACGGTATTCGGGAACAGCACCGCCTCTTGCAGCGGAAGAATGCCGATCGTGTCGGTGGTTGGTAAGGCTATAGTTTGCATTTAAATTGAAATCTTTCGGACCGTTAGTCGCAGCGTGCCTCGCACGTTGCGGCGTTCGGCTGCGCTCAGCGGGAGCGTAATGGTCAGGATGCCGTCGCTATAGCTGGCAGTCGCGGCATCGACCTCGATGTCTCCGGGGAGCGGGATTTTCTTGAGGAATTCCCCGTACTCGATTTCCTTTTGGAGGATCGACAGATCGCGGCAGGCATCCGAGCGGTCCGCCCGGCTGCCCGCGATATACAGGTAGACGTCGTCCGCCGAGACCGTTAAGCTCTCGGGGTCGGCACCGGCCAGCTCGACCTGCACGACCACGCGCTCCGACTCGGCGTCAAAGAAGACGTCCGTATTCGGATTAAAGCGCCCAGCCCGCCAGCTGCGCGCGAGCTCAAAAAACCGTTCCTCGTGCATTAGCACTCCCCCAAACACGCTGCTAAGACCCACGGATGCGGGCTATCCGGGTCATTTCCCGATGTTGTCACCCCGAGCGTAGCGAGCAAAACGCGCGAAGTCGAGGGGCAGAGTAGCGGCCGTAGGCCATGACAAGCGGCGGGCTGGCGCGCGCGGTGACGAAGCAAAGAATACGTCGCTCTTATTGCGTGGTGATTGATGTCAGATCGGCATACACGTTCGCTCTTCAGACGTTTGGTGTTCAGACGACTCCAGCATTATTTGTAACGCGCTCTTTACTTTTTCTTGAAAGAGTGCCGAATTTTTACGTTGCGCGTGAATGTCGTCACCGTGGTATGCACAAATAGTTGGTAGGGTAGCGTGGGCTCAGGCACTTGGTTTCTTTCACTTGCGGAGCGGCGGGGCCGCTTACGAGCCCAAGGAGAAAAAGTGAAACTTAACGTCTCAACGGCACGCCGTTTTGTGATGCTCGCTTTTGCGGCGGCAGCGATTTCGGTGATCGCTATCCCCGCTCGCGTGCACGGCGCGACCACCACCGGCACGATGAACGTCACCGCCTCGGTCGCGGCGAACTGCTCGTTCTCGGGCGGAACGCTGGCATTCGGCGCGTACGATCCGGTCGTCACCAACGCCGCCGCCGGTTCGGACCTCAAGGTCACGGACAGCGCGACCGCACTGTCGATCAGCTGCACCAAGGGTAGCGTCGCGACGATCACCCTCGACAACGGCACCAACAGCGGCGGCGGGTGCGCGGGCACGGGACCAGCCTGCCTCAAAGACGGAGGCGGCGATCTGCTCAACTACGGCGTCTACACCGACAACACGTTCGGCACGCTGTGGAAAGGCGCGACAACCGTTTCGTACACCGCAGCCGCCGTCGGCGCGACGGCGATAAATGTCAACGGCGACATCTACAAGGGGCAGAGCGTTGGCGTCGGCGCGTACACCGACACGATAACCGCCACCGCCACGTTCTAAGGCGTAATGCCTTCCTCACTCGCGAAGTGCGGTTCGATCGTGCGGACCGCCATCTTCGGCGCGCTCATCGGACTCTGTGCAACGCAGGTCGCGGCCTCGGCCCCGCCTTCGTTCAAGATCGATCCGATCAGCGTGACGTTGCCGGCGGCGAACGCATCAGCACTCGTAAGCGTCGTCAATGAGGGCGACACCGACATCCGCTTCCAAGTCACCGGTGCCGGATGGCAGCAGTCGACGAAGGGTGAGATTCAGCTCGAGCCGACGAAAGCGCTGATCTACTTCCCCTCCGTCTTCACGGTCGGCGCCGGCCAGACGAAGAAGATACGCGTCGGCGTCACGACGGTGCCGGGTAACGTCGAGAAGACCTACCGTCTCACGATCCAGCAGCTTCCACCGCTGCAGCAAGTCATCGCGCCGGCCAAAGGCGCGTCCGTCAACACGCTGCTGCGGGTGAGCATTCCGGTCTTCGCGCAGCCGAGCAGCAGCCGCACGATCGGCTACGACATCACGCCGCCGTTCGTTTCCGGCGGCGCACTCCAGTTTCAATTCGTGAACACCGGCAACACGCACGTTCTGCTCGACGGGGTGAGCGTCGTGGCCAAGACGGCGTCCGGAAGCACGATCTTCGACTTTAAAGATCGCGCCTGGTACGTGCTTGCCGGGGGACGGCGTTTCTGGTCGTTCGGTCTGAGCCGTTCGCAATGTGAAGCGACTCGGAGCCTCGATATCGCGTTCACGTCCGCAGCGGTTACTCCGGCGCAGGAGCCCAGGAAGACGTTTTCTCCCGTGTCCCTGGACTGCGCGAGCACTTCACGATGAACGCGTGCCGGACGCACTGCGTCCGCGCACTCGCAGTTTCGCTCCTGATGACGCTCGTGTCTGGGAGCATGGTATTTGCGCAAACCGTTCCCGTGGAAGCGACGCCGCAGCGCACGTTCCTCACGATTCTCGTGAACACGCTGCCGAGCGGCGAGGCGATCGCCGTTTTGAGCGGCGACGACGTCTTTCTGGAGCCGGGCACGCTTGAGAAGTTCAAGATCCCGCTCGGCACGGCGACGCATCGACAGTTCTTCGGCTCGGATTTTGTCTCGCTGCGTTCGCTGGGCCCGGATATCACGTACAAGCTCGACGTCGATGGTCTCGTGCTCGCTCTGACGCTGCCTCCGGCGCTGTTCGGAACGCGCGTCGTAGATCTCGGGCAAGCCAGACCTGAAGGGATCTCGAACACGCACGATCGCAGCGCGTTCTTCAACTACTCGCTCACGCAAGATACGTTGATTGGACTTTCAGGCTTCGCGGAAAGCGGCGCGACGATCGGAGCCGGGCGGCTGTACGCGAACTTCACCGACACGGCCGCGAACCGTCTCGCACGTGGACTGTCGAATCTGACGTTCGACTCGCCGAGTTCGATGCGCAGCACGGTTTTCGGCGACACGCTTGCGACCGGCGGTGACTTGGGCGGCAACATATACCTGGCGGGCGTGCAAGTCGGCCGTCAATTCGGATTGAATCCGTACTTTGTCCAGTTCCCGACGCTCAATTTTTCGGGCAGCATGGCTGCACCCGGCCGCGCCGACGTCTACGTCAACGGCGTGCTGGTGCGCAGCGTCCCGTTGCAGCCCGGGCAGTTTTCGCTGCAGGGCATCGCTCCGCCGAACGGCGCGAGCAACACGCAAGTTATCGTCACCGACTCGCTCGGACGCTCGACGGTTCTCGGCGGCGCGTACTACGGCGCATCCGCGCTACTGCGAAAAGGTTTGACCGACTACCAATATTCGGCAGGCTTCCTGCGCCCGAACGCGTTTGGAGCGAGCGACCGTTACGGTGGCTTCGGCTACCTGGCGCGCTACCGCTTGGGTCTCACCGACAATCTCAGCGCGGGCGGCCGCTTCGAAGGGAACGGCAAAGTACAAAGTGGTGGTCCCGTCGTCGACCTCGGAACGCGAATCGGAACGTTTCATCTCGGCGCAGCCGTCAGCCGCAGCGGCGGCATCCGGGGCGCAGCGACCGACCTCGGCTACAGTTATTCTTCGCCACGGTTCGGCTTTGGGGGAACGGTGCAGTTCGAAAGCGACGGATATGCAACGACGTCGCTGCCGGTTCAAGAAGATCGCCCCGTTTCTACGACATCGCTTTTCGGCAGCTACCAGTTGTCGCGGACGGTCAGCCTGTCGCTGGACGCCACGCACGCCGGCTACCGCGATTCCGGTGTGCAGAATAACGCCGCAGCGTACATGTCGTTCGGGCTTGGCCCGATCAACCTCAGCGTTGGAGCTGCGCTGAATACGGGGACCTCTGCTCTCGGGTTGGCGTCGAACGGAACGTCGTATTTCATGATGATGTCCCTGGCCGGCAAAGGACGCACCAGCTCGCTGCTCACGTCGACCATCGCCGGCGGCAAGACCATCGACAGCCTGCAAGTTCAAGAATCAGTGCCTGCTGGCGCAGGCTTCGGATATCGCGCTGCGCTCTCCAATGATTCGAGCGCGCTCCTCACCGGCGATGCGCGCTTGAACGGCGCGGTCGGAACCTACGAGCTGACATCCGTCGTTCCTCGAGCCGGGCGCTCGGATTCGAGCTTTACGCTTGCCGGCGGCGTCGCCGACGTCGATGGACAACTCGCGCTGTCACGTCCGCTCACCGACAGCTTCGCGCTCGTCGAGGTGCCGGGCCAGAGCAACGTGCACGTGTTCCTGAACGGACAGGACATGGGCGCCACGAATCGAGCCGGTCGTCTCGTCGTCACGAACCTCGTACCCGACTACGCGAACCACGTCCGCATCGACGAACGCCAAACGGCTTTCGATACCGAGATCAGCAGCGACGGCAAGGCGATCGTGCCGGGTGTCCGCAGCGGCGCGCTGGTCACGTACGGCGTCCGCAAAATCTCGGCGTTCACCGGTAAGGTGATCGTGAACAACAGCGGTGTCGATGTCATTCCTGCCGCGGGTGCACTCAGCCTCACGGCAAATGCTGCGAGCGCGGATTCCGATCTTGGCGACGACGGCGCGTTTTATTTCGAAAACGTCGCGCCCGGAACGTACGACGGGCTCGTGCGCTACGCCGGCGGCGAGTGCAAGCTCACGGTGACGGTTCCGGCTGCATCCGGGCTCATCACCAACTTGGGAACGCTGACGTGCGTACAGCGCTAGCGGCTCTCGCGCTCGCCGGCGCAATCGCGCTGCCCCAGCCGGCGCTCGCCGCCGTCACCTGTGCCTTCAACGGGGATCCGTTCACGCTGAGCTTCGGCAACTACGATCCCGTCTCGGGAAATCCGACGACGGCAACGCTCACGATCGCGTTCACCTGCAACGGCCTCAACGCTGGCGGCACGACCGTAGCCGTCAAAGCCAACAAAGGAGCCAACGGTACGCTCGCAAACCGCAAGATGATCGGCGCCGTCAACGCTGATCTCTTGCCCTACATGGCCAGCCTCAACGCATCCGAGTCGCCGATCTTCGGGAATGGGAACAGTGGAACGCAACTCTTTTCGACGACCTTGTTCACGGCGAACGACGGACAACTGATCTCCTTCACCGTCTATGGGAATATCGCCGCGGCGATCAGCGGCGGGAGCGGTGACGTGCATGCCGACACCTACTCGGACGCAGTCAAGTTGACGTTGACGTATTAAGATGCGCAAGATATTCTCGGCGATGCTGCTCGTTCTCGCCCTGATCGTTCCGGGACGATGTGCGAGCGCGCGACAAACGGCCGGCATGTTCTCCGTGTCGGCGAGCGTTGCTTCGAGCTGCCTCATGAACCCCGCTTCGACGTCGCCGGTTCAGTGCGTGAACGGCACGAATGTCGTCATGACGATCGGCCCTATGAGCCTCGCCGACGTCGGCAAGCTGCTCGCCGCGAACGGCATCAGTCAAATCGGCCTCGGCGACTCACACACATCGTGGAAGCTCGTTACAGTTAGTCTCTAAAGGTTGTCATCCTGAGCGTAGCGTCCCGCAGGGACGCGAAGTCGAAGGACCGCCACAATGCTGCGGGCAGCGAAACGATCTTCATAGGACGCGGGCAGCATCGTGCTCATCAACAATCGTGAGCAAGCATCAAATGCCACTGCTGTGGTGGCTCGGCCCGGTTGTCGTGACGCTGAGATTTCCTCGACCCTGACGTACCACTCTGTCCTTCGACTTCGCAACGCTTCGCGTTGCTACGCTCAGGATGACAGAGGGGCGGCGTTCCCGAAGGGCCCGGCACTATGATTGCTGGATCGGAAACGCTTACTGAAAAGCACGCGAAGTACGTGCTCTCTCCATGGGTTGCGCAGAAAGCCGGGAACCCGCCGGTTATCGTACGAGCTCACGGCTCGACGCTCGTCGATGCAGACGGCAAGGAATACATCGACATGACTGCGGGCTTAGTCGCAGTCAATCTCGGGCACGGCAACGCGCAGCTCGCCCGCGCGATCGGCGAGCAAGCCGAGCGCCTGGCGTTTTCGCCGCCGGGATGGGCCAACGATAAGCGTGCGGAGCTGGCTGAGCGGCTCGTCCAGTTGATCGGCTTTCCCC
>JBOHTT010000189.1:0-6954 GCA_050733775.1 Vulcanimicrobiaceae bacterium | reverse complement strand
CTGTGAACTCGATGGCCGGTAACTTGACCAATCAGGTTCGTGGTATCGCGAAGGTCGTTACCGCAGTTGCGAACGGCGACCTCAAGCGCAAGCTGATGCTGGAAGCTAAAGGCGAGATCGAGGAGCTCGCCGAGACGATCAACGGCATGATCGACACGCTCGCAACGTTCGCCGACCAGGTCACGACGGTTGCGCGCGAAGTCGGTTTCGAAGGCGTGCTCGGCGGACAAGCCGACGTTCCCGGTGCCGCCGGTTTGTGGCGCGACCTTACGGACTCGGTGAACCAGCTGGCCGCGCAGCTGACCTCGCAGATTCGAGCAATCGGTGAAGTCGCGACGGCCGTTACGAAAGGCGACCTGTCACGAACGATTGAGGTTACGGCCCGCGGCGAGGTCGGACAGCTCTCCGAAAACGTCAACGAAATGATCCGAAACTTGCGCGACACGACGCGCAAGAATCAAGAGCAAGACTGGCTGAAGACGAACCTCGCTCGCTTCACCGGTATGCTGCAAGGCCAGAAAGACATCAAGACGGTTGCGAAGATGATCATGAGCGAGCTTGCGCCGCTCGTGAACGCGCAAACCGGCGTCTTCTATCTGAACGAGCCGGTCGACGAACGAGCGCTGCTCAAGCTCGTCGCCGGCTACGCGCATAGCTCGCGCAAGCATCTGCGGCAGCACTTCACAGAAGGCGAAGGGCTCGTCGGCCAATGCTTGTACGAGCGCGAGCGCATCCTGGTGACGAACGCGCCGATGGACTACATCGAGATCGCTTCCGGTCTCGGGTCTGCCGGTCCGCTCAACATCGTCGTCTTGCCGGTGCTCTTTGAAGGCGAAGTTCGCGCCGTCATCGAGCTCGCAAGCTTCGAGCGCTTCAGCGAAATCCACTTGCTCTTCCTCGACCAATTGACCGAGTCGATCGGCGTCGTGCTGAACAACATCGCGACGAACATGCGGACGGAAGAGCTGCTCAAACAATCGCAGTCCCTCACCGCGGAGCTGCAAAGCCAGCAAATGGAGCTGCAGCACACGAACGAGGAGCTGGAAGAAAAGGCGCGACTGCTCTCCGAGCAAAACGCCGAAGTCGAGCGCCGTACGCGCGAAATCGAACAAGCGCGGCGCGAACTGGAGCAAAAGGCCGAACAGCTGGCCCTTACCTCCAAATACAAGTCGCAATTCTTGGCGAACATGTCGCACGAGCTGCGAACCCCGCTCAACTCGCTGCTCCTGCTCGCCAAACAGCTCGAGGACAACCCGGATCACAACCTCACGTCGAAGCAAGTCGAATTCGCGACGTCGATCCGGCGCGCGGGCGCGGACCTGCTCGACCTGATCAACGACATCCTGGATCTCTCGAAGATCGAGTCCGGCATGACGCCGGTCGAAATCGGGCCGACGCGCTTCGAAGAAGTTCGCGAGAACATCGAACGCACGTTCCGCAGCATCGCGCAAGACAAGGGTCTTACATTCAAGATCTCGCTTGCCAACGATCTGCCGGAAAACATCGAAACCGACAGCGTCCGGCTCATGCAAGTACTCAAGAACTTGCTCTCCAACGCGTTCAAGTTCACGCAGGAAGGTGCCGTAACGCTCTCCGTCACGACGACGAAACGGGCCGACTCGGCGGGCAACATCATCCCGTGGGCTGACTTTGCGGTCTCGGATAGCGGCATCGGCATCCATCCCGACAAGCACAAAGTGATCTTCGAAGCGTTCCAGCAAGAAGACATGAGTACGGCCCGCAAATTCGGCGGAACCGGACTCGGGCTCGCAATCAGCCGCGAGATCGCCGGACTCTTGGGCGGCGACATCCTGGTCGAAAGCGCACCTGGTGCCGGCAGCACGTTCACGTTCGCGCATCCGCTCGTGCGTCCGGCGCAGCGCCTCTCGCACGTGGTGACGTCCTCCGCACCGCACCCGTCTTCGCTCGCAGAGCGCGCGCGGGTTACCGTGACGACGACACCCATCGAGTTCACCGGACATCCGGAGATCTCGGACGATCGCTGGTCGGCGAAGCCGAACGATCGCGTCGCCCTCATTATCGAGGACGACACGATCTTTGGGCGCATCCTGCTTGGGCTGGCGCGCGACCGCGGATTCAGAGGGCTCGTCGCAACCAGCGGCGCGGAAGGCTTGGCGCTTGCCAAGCAGTTCCTGCCCGACGCCGTCACGCTGGATATCCGGCTGCCCGACATGGACGGCTGGGATCTGCTCGACACGCTCAAGCGCGACAGCACGACGCGCGAGATTCCGGTCCACGTAATCTCGGGCGCCGAACAATGGCAGCGTGCGATCAACGCCGGCGCGGTGGCGCATTTGCGCAAACCCGTGACGGAGGAACAGTTGATCTCCGCGTTCGACGATCTGCTGGGCTTCGCCGAGCACCGCGCGCACAACGTTCTCGTCATCGAGGACGATCTCACGCAGCTCTCGGCAATGGCAAACCTCATCGGGACCGGTGAGATCACGGTGACGGCCGTTGCCGGCGGTACGGAAGCGCTTACGGCGCTAGACGAAAATCAGTTCGATTGCATCGTCATGGATCTCGGCCTCTCCGACATCGACGGCATCGAGCTGATCAAGAAAATCAAGGGACACTCGAAACACCCCAATGCCCCCATCATCGTCTACACCGGGCGAGATCTTACGCCTGAAGAGCAACAGGAGCTCGCCCGCTTCAGCGAGAGCGTCATCATCAAGGATTCGATGGCGCCGCAACGCTTGATCGAGGAAACGACGTACTTCCTCAATCAGGTCGAGGCTCGCTTGCCTGCCGGCAAACGCGACTCGCAACGCGGGCGTCCAGGCACCTCGCTCGACGGCAAGACGATCTTGCTGGTCGACGACGACACCCGCAATATCTTCGCGCTCAAGAGCGCACTCGAAGACTATCGCTTGAACGTTCTCACTGCCGAAAGTGGAACGGAATGCTTGCGGATGCTCGAAGGCGGACAGCATGTCGACATCGTGCTGATGGACATCATGATGCCGGAGATGGACGGTTACGAGACGATCAGAGCGATTCGCTCCGACGATCGCATGCGCGCCTTGCCGATCATCGCCCTGACCGCAAAGGCGATGAAAGGCGACCGTGAGACTTGTCTCGCGGCCGGAGCGTCCGAGTACATCTCGAAACCCGTTGACATCGAGCAGCTCATATCGCTCGTGCGGATTTGGACGAACGTACCGGCGTGATCGCTCCTCTCTCAACGGCGGCCCCCGTCACCGAAATCGAGCTGCAGCTGCTGCTCGAAGCGGTCTATCGCTACTCGGGATACGACTTTCGCGACTACGCTCCGGGATACGTCAAGCGGCGTGTCTCGGAGCGCATGCGCGCGGAAAGCGTTACGACGATCTCGGGCTTGCAAGAACGCATCTTGCACGACGGCGAGGCGCTGGACCGTTTCGTCTTCGGACTCTCTTGCCGCACGACCGAGATGTTCGAGGATCCTATCTTCTTCCTCGAGCTTCGCAACACGGTAATGCCGATGCTGCGAACCTTCCCCATGGTGCGCGTCTGGGTATCGGGTTGCGGGCGCGGCGAAGACGTCTATTCGCTCGCGATCCTCTTTCGCGAAGCCGGCATGGCGAAGCGTTACCGCATCTATGCGACCGACGTGTCGACGACCGCGCTCGTTGCCGCGAAGGAAGGGCACGTTCGCGATTCGTACGAGGCCGTCGCGCGGCGTTATCTCGAAGCGGGCGGCGTATTCAACTTCTCAGACTACATCTCGCCCAACGGTACGGTTCCGTCGCTCGAAGCCGGGCTGCGCGAGAACATCATCTTCTCTACGCACAACCTCGTCTCGGACGGCTCCTTCAACGAGTTCCATCTGATCGTGTGCCGCGGCGTCGTCGCGCAGTTCAACAAGTCGCTCGCGTTCCGCGCGCATCAAGTACTATTCGAGTCGATGAGTCGCGGCGGATTCCTTGCGCTCGGCCTCAACGAATCCGTGCGCTTCTCGCCGCACCAACGCTGCTTCGAACGGGTCTCCGAAGCCGAACAGCTGTATCGACGGATAAGATAACCCGCTTAGCCCAAGGGTTGTCATCCCGAGCGTAGCGTTCCACAGGAACGCGTAGTCGAGGGACAGAGTGGCGGCGGCAAGGTTACGGCGGTCCCTCGACTACGCAACGCTTCGCGTTGCTACGCTCGGGATGACAAAGGGACGTCCAGGATGAACGGACGGGCGTGCGTGTGCCTTGGCCGGATCGTCTTACCGCCGAGGTCGTTGCGGAATTCTATCGCCGCGGCGACTGGCTGCAATCGACGGCGAACGAGCGACTCGACGAGCTAGCAGAGAAACGAGGGGATGCCGTCGCGTTGGTGGACGCGACCCGGCGTCTGAGCTACCGCGAATACCGCGACCAGGCAGAGAATCTGGCTGCAGCTTTTGTCGACTTGGGGCTTACGCGCGATGACGTGATCGCGGTGCAGCTGCCCAACGGCATCGATTTTCCGCTGGCGATCAACGGCGCGATGCGCGCGGGAATTCCGTTTTGCCAGTTCCACCACGGCTTTCGCAGCAAGGAAGTAGCCTTCGTACTCGGCTTCAGCCGAGCGCGAGCCGCGATCGTCCCGCGCGAGTATCAAGGCTTCGACTACGTCGCGATGATCGAAGAGCTGCGTCCTCAGCTTCCCGAGCTTCGGCATATCATCGTCGCGGACGACCGAGGACTGCGCGCCCTTGCGCAGCGCCCGGCATCGCCGCAATTGCGAGCCGAACTCGTGCGTCGCCGTCCCAAACCGGACGATCTTTGCCGCATGGCGTTCACCTCCGGAACGACCGGCGACCCTAAAGCCGTCGTGCATACGCACAACACGTCCAACTGTACGGCGCGCTCTTCAGCGCGCGATCAGCGCATGGATGAAGACAGCGCGATGCTGCTTTTCCTTCCGGTCGGCTTGAACTGGGGACTCGGTTGCACGAAGCAGTCCCTCTTCGCCGGCTGTAAGATCGTCTACATGGAGAAGTTCGATGCGACGCGCGTTCTCGAGACGATCGAGCGCGAGCGCATCACGCACGTCGTCACTGCACCGGCGAGCCTCGTAGCGTTGATCGATGCCGCGAACGCCGGCAGCTACGACCTTGCGTCGCTGCGCTGCATCGTCTCCGGCGGCGCATCGTGCCCGATCGACGTCATGCATCGTGCGCGAGCCAAGTTCGGGACCGGCGTCGTCGAGATGTACGGAATGCTCGAGTCGGGCGTGCAATCGCGCACGTCGCCCGGCGACGATCCGGAGCTCGTCGTCGGAACGGTCGGACGTCCCGTTCGCGAAGCGACGGTGCGCGTATGCGACGGCGAAGACCGCCCCGTCGCGCCCGGCGTTGTCGGCGAGATCGAGTGCTTTGGACCGTCCGTAATGCTCGGCTATTTCGAAAACCCTGATGCAAACGCGCGCGCCTTCGCGCGCGACGGCTTCTTTCGCACCGGCGACTTGGGCGTCTTCGACGCCGAAGGTTTGCTGCGCATCGCGGGCCGCAGCAAGGAAATGATCATCCGCGGCGGCGCCAACATCTATCCGCGTGAGATCGAAGAAGTGCTCTTCACGCATCCGAGCGTTGCCGATTGCGCCGTCATCGGCGTTCCGCATCCTCGGCTCGGCGAAACCGCGGTCGCATGCGTGGTCGTGCGACCGGGAGCCGAGCTCAGTCTCGACGCGATGCTGGAATTTCTTGCGCCACGAATCGCCCGCTATAAATTGCCGGAGCGGCTCGTCCTCGTTCCCGAGCTGCCACGGACGCCGACCGGCAAAGTGCAAAAGGGCACGCTGGCGACATCGATCGAGGCTGCCGTCTGATGGATCTCGGGCTCAAAGGAAAGACCGCCATCGTCTGCGGCTCGGCGCAAGGCATCGGTTTTGCGATCGCCAAGGAGCTGGCGCTCGAAGGCGCGCTGGTGACGATCAGCTCGCGGAAGGAAGATCACCTTCGCGACGCCGCCGCACGTATAAAGGAAGCGACGGGCGCGGACCCGCTGGTGTTCCCGGGAGACTGGACCAAGGCCGCCGATTGCGAGCGGCTCGTCGGGGAAACGGTCCGGCAGCGGGGCGGGCTCGACATTCTCGTCAACAACGACGGCGCGCCGCCACTCGGCGATCTCATCGGCTTCGAAGACGCGGCATGGCAAAAAGCCTTCGAGCGAAATTTTCTCTCGGCGGTCCGCATGACGCGCCTGGCCGTCCCGCACATGCGCGCCCGCAAGTGGGGACGCATCGTGAACATCACGGCGACGTCGGCGAAATCGCCGATTCCGCAATACGGCCTTTCCGTTGCGACGTGGGCGGGTCTCTTCGGCTTTGCCAAAACGCTCTCGCTCGAGATCGCGGCCGACGGCATCACGGTCAATACGATTCTGCCGGGCCGCACGAACACCGAGCGTCTCGAAGTCGTTCTGCGCTACGAGGCGGAGCGCTCGGGTCGCGACTACGATGAGATGGTATCCGAAGACCTTAAACGCATCCCGGTCGGGCACGCGGGACAGCCGGAGGACATCGCTGCTCTGGCAGCGTTTCTCTGCTCGACGCGCGCCGGTTACGTCACGGGGACCACGATTCAAGCCGACGGCGGAACCATCCGCAGCTTGTTATGAGAGGAGCATTCGCATGCAGCTCTTGAGAGACAGACTGACGCCGCAACTGCAAGAGCAGTACGCAAAAGCGGGGCTTTGGAAAGACACGACGCTTTGCGAGGTCCTCGAAGACGCGGCAAAGCGTTTCCCCGATCGCATCGCGCTGGTCGACGGCCGCACGCGGATGACGTACGGTGAGTATTGGAACGCGGTTCGCAGGCTCGCAACCAAGTTCGTGCAGATGGGGCTTTCGCGCGAAAACGACGTCATCGCGGTCCAGCTCCCGAATTGGATCGAATTCGCGATCGCGGTGAACGCCGCGATGCTGGCCGGCATTCCGTTTTGCCAGGTCCATTCCGACTTCCGAGCGAAAGAAGTCGAG
>JBOHTT010000188.1:0-13689 GCA_050733775.1 Vulcanimicrobiaceae bacterium | reverse complement strand
CTGCTAGGGGAAACTTGGGGGAAACCCTCGCCAACGGCGACCGCCGTCGAGTCTACAAGGATAAACCCGCCCGGGTTATCGAGCGGGTTTTCCCCGTGGCGCTTGCGTTATTTGGAGGTAACACACTGCGCCTACATCTGGCGACGCTGATGGGACTCGAACCCACGACCTCCGCCGTGACAGGGCGGCGCTCTAAACCAACTGAGCTACAGCGCCAAAGTGGTGGGCACGGTTGGGATCGAACCAACGACCTCCCGCGTGTGAAGCGGATGCTCTCCCGCTGAGCTACGCGCCCAGGGTCAGCCTTGGCGAACCCAGGGATTCTACATGACCCCGACTCAGCCTGTCCAGGACTGCCGCCGTATCGATGGAGGTCGCTTGCTCGAAGGATACCGCTACATCGACCGGTTCCGCGTGCCGTTCTTCGAGATCGACATGCTGCGCCACACCAACCACATCGCGTACATCCGTTGGGCCGAGACCGCGCGTTGCGCGTACTTCGAAGAGGTGATCGGGGAACCGATCACGGGCGAGCGCGGCATCATCGCCGCACGCCTCGAGATCGACTATCGCGCGCAGCTCGAGTGGCGCGAAGCCGTTGCGGTCGGCTTCCGCGTTTCGCGCTTCGGGCGAAAATCGCTCGACACGGAGAATGAGATTTGGAGCGAGACGCGCGGTATCTTGGCCGCGACCGTGCTCGTGAAATGCGTCGCGTACGATTATCGAAACGGCTCCTCTATTCTCGTACCCGAAGAATGGAAGCGCATCGCGCGCGAATACGAGTCCGTGCCGCCGGAAGTCGTGAGATGACGAAGCTACGGGAAGTTCGCGCCGTCGCTTGCCGAGCACCAATTTCCATACCGCTGGAGACTTCGTTCGGCATCATGCGCGATCGTCCCATGCTGCTCGTGCGCGTCGAGGACACCGACGGCGCCGTTGGATGGGGCGAGGTATGGTGCAACTTCCCTGCTGTCGGTATCAAGCATCGTACGCGCTTGGTTGAATCGGTCATCGCGCCGTTGCTCGAGGGCGTCGATGTCAGCGAACCGCGGACCGCGTTCGAGATGCTCGTGCGTCGCACGCGCATTCTCGCAATTCAATCCGGCGAACCTGGGCCGATCGCGCAGAGCATTGCCGGCGTCGATTGCGCGCTGTGGGATTTAAAAGCGCGCAAAGCGGGCGTACCGCTCTTCCGCCTGCTCGGCGGCGCCACGCCGGCGATTGCCGTGTATGCAAGCGGAATCAACCCCGACGGCCCGCAGCTCGTCGCAGCACAAATGCGCGACGCGGGCTATCGTGCGTTCAAGCTCAAGATCGGATTCGGGCTGGAGCGCGACGCCACAAATTTGCGCGCGATGCGCGCGGAGCTCGGCGACGGCTATGCGCTCATGGCCGATGCAAATCAAGCATGGGAATTACCGCAAGCGGTCCAGGCCGTCGAAACGCTGGCTGAATTCTCGCTCGAATGGGTGGAAGAGCCGCTGCGCGCCGACGCGCCGCCGTCACAATGGGGCGCGCTCGACGCTCGCTCGAGCATCCCGATTGCGGTCGGAGAGAATCTGGGCTCGCGCGATGCCTTCGACGCGGCAATCGCAGGACACAGCATCGACGTCATCCAGCCCGACGTCAGCAAGTGGGGCGGTCTTTCTGCTTGCGTGCCGATCGCGCGTGCTGCCATCGCGGCCGGAAAACGCTTTTGCCCGCACTTTCTCGGCGGCGCCGTCGGCCTCGCGGCGTCCGCGCATTTCTTGGCCGCGGTGGGCGGGGACGGACGGCTCGAGATGGACGCCAACGACAATCCACTGCGAACCTTCTGCGGCGGTGCACTGACGCGGGTTGTGGACGGCACCGTCACGCTCGACGACGCGCCGGGCATCGGAATCGAGCCGAATCTTCGCGCGCTCGAACCGTACGTGATTCTCGACCGAAAAGTAGCGCTCGCCTAAAACGGCGAAGCGATCGCATCGATGCGGCGTTTGGCGTTCATCGGCGACATCGGCGGGCACGCGGCGCTCTTCGAGCGGATTCTCACCGATCTCGGTTGCGACGTCTCGCGCCGAACGATGCCGCGCGATTTAGTCATCGTTCAGGTCGGCGATCTCGTCAGCATGGCGCGTCGCCGCGGCGAAGATTCGAACCGCAGTTTCGCGATTGCGGACGCGATGGTCCGCGCGCATCCCGAGCAATGGATTCAGCTTTGGGGCAACCACGAAATTGCCGCGCTCGGCGGGCCGCAGCGCTCCATGTGGACTGGAGGCGATATCGAAGCGGCAACGATAGAACGTCTCGAGGGTTGGCGCCGCGAACGTCTTGCGGTGTTCGCCTTCGCCTTCGAAGCGAATGACGGACCGTGGCTCGTCACGCACGCAGGCCTTACATTTGCACGTTGGGTCGATGCCGGTCGCCCGAATGCGCACGACGCCGCGCGAATTCTCAACGCAGGCTCGAGCGACGTCGCAGGTAGCCGCGCGGGAAGTCTCGTGACCGGTGCGGTCGACGAACGCGCCGACGTAACCTGGGCCGAAGTCGTTCGAGAATTCTACGAACCGTGGATCCGCTCAGCGCAACGGGGCGAGACGGTTCCGTTCCATCAAGTGCACGGGCACGGCACGCCGTGGCAATGGGCGAGCGGCGCGTTCTTTGAAGAAGCTGGCCCCGATCTGCGAAAAGCATGCCGCGTCGATTCCGTAGCGCGGCGAACCGCTACGACGCTGGGGATGCTCGCTTCAGGCGAGCCGGCCTTTGCGGTTTGCGTCGATTGGGTTCTGCTGGACATGCCGACGCAATCCGGCGTGCCGTGGCCGATTCTGATCCGCGAAATCAATTAGGAAATCGGCGCAGGCTCTTTCCTCGTTGCTGCATCGTACAGCATTGCCACGGAGCGGTAGACGACGTGGCCGAACTTCGAGAACGGAAAATACACCAGCAAGAAAAAGATGAGCACGAGGTGCACGAAGTACATCGGGTACGCGACCTCACGCAGACCTGCAAGCCGCGTTGTCTCCGAGCCGAATCCGGTGAGCCCGGTCAGCACGAGGACGATCAGGAACAGCCAATCCGAGTACGTGTTCTTGCCCGCCTTGCTGCCGTCGACGATGCGGCGGATGAGGAAGATGGCGATCCCCAGCACGAATACGACACCGCCCACGTTGCCGAGAATCTTCACCGGGTGCCAAAGCGGCCACGGCTCGCGATAGTTGAAAACCCACGTGCCGATGGCGACGGAGATCGTCGTGACCAGCAGCGCGAGAAAGCCGTAGAAGACCGCGAGATGCGCGTGCGGCGCGTGCTCGCGATGCGTCGGGCGGTCACCGACCCGTTTCGTTTCACACGCCGAGAATTCTTTATGCGAGAAAATCTTTTGCAGCGTCGGCGCGATGCGGCTACGAAGATCCAGCGCGCCGCGCATGCCGGCTTGACGGCACATCGCATCGAGATATCGTAAGCCGCCCAGCGTCGCCGCGATCAGCGCGAGCGCGCACATCAGGGTGTAAAAGATCTCGACGAACGCGTCCGGGATGAATTTCGTAAAAACGATCGCGCCGCCGGGAAGCGAACCTAAGTTGCCGGCGGCGGCAAGCACCGCCACGAGAATGACGACCGGAATCGCAAATAAGACCGGGAGATACTGCGGCGACGCGATCCACTTCGCAAGAAATGCGGGGACCGCGTAGTAGCCAATGCTATATTCGCGCAGCGCGCCCATGAGGTTTGCCGGCTTGGCGTCACGGGGGCAGTACGTGTTGCACAGCCCGCACTGGTGACACGACCAGATCGAGCTGTTGCTCATGACGCGATCCTTCAGACCCCATTGGATCCACGCCATCTCTTTGCGCGGGAACGGATTGTCCGCCGTCGAGATCGGGCACACGGACGAGCACGTGCCGCACTGATAGCACGCCGTGAGATCGGGAGCGTCGAGTCCGATTATCGCTTGTTTGAACTCGAGATCGGGCTTGATGACCGACGCCATCAGCCGAACCCTTTCATCGGATTCGGCCCCAGCGCGCGCACCCGCTCGACAAATTCACCAAGCATTGCGGGGAGCCGGTAAGCATCCGAAATGGCCACCTCGAGAACGGCGACGCGCTCCGGTTCTAGCATCAAGCGTCCGAGCGTCTCGCGCATGTTGTCCATGCGCGTTCCGAGCAGCTGACTGCCGCGAATGAAGTGACACTGATAGTCCTCGCCCGGTTTGCAGCCTAAGAGTGCCACGCCATCGAAGCCGCGCGAGACCGCGTCGGTGACGAGAATGCTGTTCACCGACCCTAGGCAGCGCACGGGAATGACGCGCACGGCGGCCGACGATTCGAGACGCTTGATGCCCGCCATGTCGAGGGCGGGATACGCATCGTTCTCGCACGCGAGTGCCAAAATGCGTGGCTTGTCTTCGTCCTCCGGAATCTCGACGGTACGGATCATGTTCGATAGCAGGTCGACGGAATAGTCGGCGAACGAAATAATCTGCACGGGGCACGCCCCCATGCAGATGCCGCAACGGCGGCAGCGATCTTGGTTCAGCACCGGACGCCGGTCCAACAGCTCGAGTGCCCCGAACGGACATTCTTGCGTACAGCGCCCGCACGACGTGCACTTTTGCAAGAAGAATTCCGGGAACGTCAGGTCGCCGCTGCGAGGATGCACGGCCTCGCCGGTCGTCGCGTGCTCGATCACCTGCACCGCTTTGAGCGCGGCGGAACGGCCGTCGCGTATCGCAGCTGCAACGTCCGTTACCTGCCGAACCCCGCCGGCAGTGTAGATGCCCGTCCGTTGCGTTTCGAATGGGAAGCAGATGAAATTCGATTCTGTAAATCCGAACTTGTTGACCGGCAACGCGTTGCCTTGCAGGTACTGCAAGTTGAGCACGCTGCCGTCGCCGCCGTCAGGTTTCATCCCGGTGCTGAGCACCGCTAAATCTGCTGCGAATTCCGCGTCGCCTCCGAGATTGGTTTCCTCGCCGCGAATCACGAGCTCTCCGGCACGCTGCTCGATGCCGAAGCGTTTTCCCTGACAGAGCATGATGCCCGGGTCGGACTGAACCCGGCGATAGAAATACTCGTACAAGCCCAGAGCGTGCAGATCGCGATAGAAGATATAGGCGACCGCTTTGGGGTTGAGCTCGCGCACGTAGAGGGCTTGCTTGAGCGCAACGAGGCTCGCCACCATCCCGCCGTACGGCAGCGACGGATCGTCTTCGGCATCGCACAGGACGAATGCGACACGCTCTGCCGCGATCGAGCCGCCCCGAGCCATCGACTCAAAGCGGTCGCTGCGCACGACGCTCGGAATGTTGCCCAAACCGTAACGCGCGTACGCGGAATCGACGAGAGGCTGCCATCCGGTTGCGAGCACGATCGCACCCGCGGTATGCTCGCTCGGCCCGGGCGAGCCGTTCGCGACGTGCACGGTGAAGCTTCCGGGTTGCCCGGCGATGTCGACGACGTGTGAACCCAAACGAATGTCGACGTTCTCGAGCTTTTGCAACGCCGAAATCTCGGCGCCGATTGAAGGCATCAGCAGCGCGTCGAACGGTGGCCGGCTCGCGTATTCCTTGTACAGTTCCGCCGCAAAACCGCCGAGTCGTCCGCTCTTCTCAACGAGCACCACGTGCATGCCTGCGCGCGCGGCCGCAGATGCGGCGCTAATTCCGGCCGCCCCGCCGCCGACGACGAGCACCGTGCGCGCGACGCTCTTCTCCGACGTTGCGGGCGGCTTCACGCGCTGAGCGCGCGCGATGCCCATATCGAGATAGTCGCGTGCCATGCTTTGCGTTTCGGGTCCCGCAGGATGGCTCCAAACGACCTGCTCGCGCCAATTGACGCGTTCCACGAATGCGTCGCCCATGCGAAAGACGTCGCGGTTGACGCGCGGCGAACAGGCTGCGATGACGACCGCATCGAGTCCATCGCGCTCGACGTCGTTTCGTATCAGCTCGGCGTCTTCAAGACAGAACGCCGTCGACGTGCGCACCGGTCCGCCGGCCCGCTTTGCCGTCTCTTCCAAGGCAGCGACGTCGACCGACTCACCGATGCCGCAGCCCGAGCAAAGGTAGCAGCCGACCTTTGCCATCAGGAAACTCCCGCGGCCGACATGCGAACGGTTTCAATCGCAAGCGCCACGGTAGAGATGGCGTCTTGCACGGCCGTCGCGACGTCGACCGGCCCTTTTGCGCAGCCTGCCGCAAAGATGCCGTTCTCACCGTCGAGAAAATTGTCGGAGTCGAGCTCGAACGGCGCTTCGAAGCGCTTCTTCCCAAGGCTTGCCGCCATGCCGGAGGCGAGCACGACCAAATCGACCGGCAACGAGATCTTTCGCGCGGTTGCAATCTCTTCTGCTTCCACGACGAGCTGCGCGGTCGTTGAGTCAGGCGTTACCCTCGCAACTTTGCCTTTCGTCGCGGTCACCCGGTCGTTCGAGAGCACGCGATCGGCAAACGATGAGTACGTTCCCGGCGCCCGCAAATCGATGTAGAAGACGTGCGCTCGCGCCTCCGGATTGCTCTCACAGAGATACGTCGCTTGTTTGAGCGATGCCAAACAGCAAATCGACGAGCAATATCCGAGGTGATTGTAATCGCGAGAGCCGGCACATTGAACGAAGGCCGCACTTCGGACTTCGCGTCCGTCCGACGGCCGTACGATCTTGCCGGCGGTGGGGCCATTCGGCGCGGCGAGACGCTCCATCATCACGTTGCTGATCACGTCGGGGTGCCGCCCGAACCCGAGGTTGTCGATCTGCCGTGCGTCGTACGGTTCCCAGCCCGTCGCCACGATCACCGCGCCGGCCTTGAGCGTCAGCGTCTGCGGCTGCATCGAAAGATCGATCGCATCGTACGGACAAACCTCGACGCATTTCGCGCACTGTTCCAGCTTGCAGGTCCGATCGTCGATCGCGTATTTCATCGGAAAAGCGAGATCGTGACTCAGGTAAATCGCTTTGGTCGTGCTCATCCCGTAGTTGAACGCGTCGGGCCGTTCGACGGGACACACTTCGGCGCACTTGCCGCACGCCGTGCAGCGGTCGTTGACGTAGCGAGGATTCAGCCGAACGGTGACGTCGAAATTTCCGGGACCGCCCGAAATCTTTTGAACTTCGGCAACCGTATGAAACCGCACGCGCGGATTGTCGCGCAGCCTGCGAAAATTGATCTCGAGACCGCAGTACGGCGGGCACAGCTTCGGAAAATACCGGTAGAGCTGCGCGACGCGGCCGCCGAGATATGGATTCTTCTCGACGATCGTGACGTTGTAGCCCGATTCGGCGGCTTCGAGGGCGGCGCTGATTCCCGCGATACCCCCACCGACGACGAGGATATCCGAATGAACTTCTCTTCGTTCGACATGTTGCTTCGCCATAACGATTAGCGCTGTCCCTCGACTACGCGATGCTGCGCATCGCTACGCTCGGGATGACATTTAAGAAACGAAACCGGCGTACGGTTTTTTCTCCAGGTGCCAATCATCCGCGCCGGCGTCGTATCGCGACGTCGTGAAGCAACGCCAGTTTGCGTCGTCGAGCTTGGGGAAGTCGCGGCGATAGTAGTAGCCCGGCCAGCGCGTTTCCTCGCGGAAGAGCAGATGGCGTGCGTGTGCCTCGGCGCAATCGTAGCGATGCCTCAGCTCCCAGACGCGCAGGAGCTCGTGCAGATCGCGAGCACCGAGATGCTGGAAGTCGTCGCGCAAAAGATGGAGCAGCTCGATCCCGCGCTCGAGCATCGGTCCGTTGGTGATGTAGCCGGCCCCGTAGCCCGCGCAATACTCGTCCATGATCTTCTGCATGCGCATGAGCGCTTGCTTCGGATTGATGTAGCCGGGATTCACTTCACCCCTCGTTGCGCTGCCTTGCGCTTTCTCGAAGGTTTCGAGCGGCTGGAAGAGCTGCCGCCGCAGGTCGTCGATGCGTGCCTGGTCGGCTTGCGGCGCGGCGCCGCTGTCCATGAGATAGTCGATCGCGGCTTTCGCCGCGAGCCGTCCTTCCGTGTACGAGCCCGACGAGAACTTGTGCGCGGACCCACCGACGCCGTCGCCCGCAGCAAACAGTCCTTGCACCGTCGTCATCCGGTTGTAGCCCCAGAAGTATTCCTTCGTAGCGATATCTTCCGGACCGCTCACCCATGCGCCGGTGCCCGAAGCGTGCGAGCCCATTAAATACGGCTCGGTCAAGACGACTTCGGAAGGCGTTTTGGCAGGATCGATATTCTCCGACGCCCACAGCAGCGCTTGCGACATCGTCATGTCGAGAAAATCTTCCCACGCGTCGGATTCGATCTCGCGAACTTTCTTCGGATCGTTTTGTACGTCGGCGAACATCTTCTGAAGCGCTTCGTCGGTGCGGAGATAGTGTGGCCCGCCGCCGGCCAGAAAGTCCTGGATCATTTGGTGATTGCGCAACGGCGTTGGAATCGGCTTGCCGTCGCCGTACGGCGGCCAATCTTTGAGGATCTCCTTCCATTTCTCTTCGACCATCTCGCCGTACGTGTTCTTGAGCACGGCTTTGAAGAGCAGAAACCACATCCCGACCGGACCGTAGCCGTCTTTGAAGCGCGCAACGACGAGCCGGTGCTCCATCTGCGTCATCGTCGCGCCGACTTGAATTGGCAGCGCATACGCCGAGCCCGTGTTCCACGGCGCGTACCAGATGCGGCCTAGTCCTTCGCCGACGGCGTGCGGACGAAAGACCTCCGTCGCACCGCCGGCGCCGACGATGACGGTGCGCGCCTTGAACACGTAGAATTTGTTGTCGCGGACGCTGAAGCCGACTGCTCCCGCGGCTTGGTTCGAATCGTTCTTATCGACGAGCAGATGCGAGATGAACACGCGCTCGTAGATATTGCCTTCACCGACGGCATTCTTGGCGGCCTCGGCGACGATCGGTTTATACGATTCGCCGTGGATCATCACTTGCCAGCGGCCTTCGCGCTTATACCGGCCGTCGGGCTCTTTGAAGAATGGCAAACCCCATTCCTCAAACATATGAACGGTGGCGTCTACGTTGCGCGCGATGTCGTAAACCAAGTCCTCACGGCACAAGCCCATCAGGTCTTGACGAACATAACGGACGAAGTCTTCCGGCTGATTCTCGCCCCACTTCATGCCCATGTAGCAGTTGATGGCCGACAAACCCATGGCCACGGCGCCGCTGCGCTCGATGGCGGCTTTCTCAACGAGGACGACGCGCAGGTTCGACAACTTCGCCCAGTAGGCGGCCTCGTACGCTGCGCCGCAACCGGACATGCCCCCGCCGCAGATGAGGACGTCCGTTTCGACGACTTCGACTTCGGGTTCGGTCATCGCGGCACCGGGACCGCGTCGACTCCAAGATATTTTTGCCAGCCGGCAAGTCCCGGCTTCTTCAGCTCTTCGCGAGACGGCGCCGGAATGTCACGATGCGCCTGAATCGAGCCCCACGCCGTCGTTCGGATCGGGAATTTAAAACGCTTGAGCTGTCCGTTGCGGTATTTGACCGTCCACATGATCGCATCGGTGCCGCGCAGCGGCGTCAGCGAAGCGCCGACCGGCACGACGTCGCCGTATCCGCGCATGTCGATCGCGCTTTGAGGGCACGTCTTCACGCAGGCATAGCATTCCCAGCACAAATCGGGTTCTTGATTCCACGCTTTTCCGAGCGACTTGTCCAGAACCATCAAATCGTTCGGACAAATGTACTGGCAGGCCGGGCGATCCAGCGCTTTGCAGCCGTCGCACTTGTTCGGATTGACGTAGGTCGGCACGAGTTAGCCTCCTCTATAGGCGGTCAGGATTGCTTGCCTGTAGCGTATTGGTGCAACGTGATGGGTGCTTTATCTTCGACTTCTGCGTAATAGGCACGCAAAATTTCCAGCACCTCCGGGCGGCTGAAGTGCTCCGGGACCTCGCCGCCCTCCGAGAGGATTTTACGAAGCATGGTCCCGCTCACGAGGAGCCGGTCCTCCTCGCCGTGGGGGCAGGTCTTTCCTGAGGCCATGCCGTCGCATTTATGGCAGTAGAACGTCCAACTGACCCGCAAGGGCCGTATTTCGAGCGCATCCGCCGGGATTTGGTCGAAGATTTTGTGCGAATCGAACGGACCGTAGAAATTCCCGACGCCGGCGTGATCGCGCCCGAGCAACAAATGGCTGCACCCGAAATTCTGGCGGAAGACGGCGTCCAGAAGCGCTTCCCGCGGGCCCGCGTAGCGCATTTCGATCGGTGCACCGGCTTGCAACACCGTGCCGGGTACAAAATACTTTTGCACCAAAGCGTCGACGGCACGCACTCGAATTTCGGCGGGAATATCGCCCGGCTTCAATTTGCCGAGCTTTTGATGGATGAAGACGCCGTCGCAAATCTCGACCGCGATCTTTGCCAAGTGTTCGTGCGAGCGATGCATGGGATTGCGCAGCTGCAGTGCCGCAACCGTTTTCCATCCACGCTCTTCGAACAGCGAACGCGTTGTTGCAGGATGGAGATACAACTGTGGATATCGTTTGGGATAGAAGCTCTCGCTGAGCACTTTAACGTTGCCGGCCACATTGACGTCCGGTCCCTGCATCACGCCCGCAACGCCGGGATGCGACGCATCCGTCGTTCCGAACACGTGCTCGCATTCCCAGGCTTTGTCGCGGCGATAGCGCTCCGATACCGTTAGCGTCCCGAGAATTTCGCTGCTATCCGCGTCAACGAGCGCGACGTCTTCGCCGAGCTTGAGTGAGCCGGCAAGCGAGTCATCGACGGACAGCGTGATCGGAATCGGCCAGAACGTTCCGTCCGACGTTGCCAGCTCGGCACTCACGCGACGCCAGTCGTCGTGACTCATAAAGCCGGTCAGCGGTGTAAATGCACCGATGCCCAGCATGATGAGATCGGATGCCTCGCGCGTGTTGAGCGGAACGGAACGAAGCTCTTTGGCTCGCGCGCGCAATTCGTCCGCGTGCTCGGATCCTACGAGCAGCGGTCTCAATGTTTTGTCTTTACCGTGAGGCCGTACCAAACTCATCGAAACGACGCGGCCTTCTCCGATTGGAAAGGTCCTCCCTGGGAACACGCGCGCGCCTATCGGCCGCCTAAACGGAAACAAATAGAATCGCGCGAACTCTTCAGTCGTGCAACAACGTCCTCTGCGCGGCGTGCGCGTCCTCGACTGCTCGACAATGGTCGCAGCGCCGTTGTGCGCGACCATCCTCGGTGACTACGGCGCGGAAGTCGTGAAGTTGGAGCAGCCGGGAACCGGCGACCCCGCACGTCACTTTGCCACCGAGAAGAACGGAGAAGGAATCTACTGGAAATCGCTATCCCGCAATAAATTGAGTGCGACGCTCGATCTCCACGACCCGCCATCGCAGCAGCTGCTGCGGCGCTGGCTCGGCACCTTCGACATTTTCATCGAGAATTTTCGGCCCGGCACGCTCGAGCGATGGAATCTGGATCCGGCCGATCTCCTGCGCGAGCATCCGAAGCTCATCGTGCTGCGCATGACGGCGTTCGGCCAGAGCGGCCCCTATCGCGACCGCGCGGGCTTCGGTACGCTGGCCGAAGCGATGAGCGGAATCGCGGCGCTCAGCGGCTGGGAAGATCGTCCGCCCCTTCTTCCTCCGTTCGCACTCGCAGATACGATGGCGGCGCTCCTCGCGGCGAGTGCGGTCTTAGCTGCGTTCGTTCGCGTGAAGCAAACCGGCGCCGGTGAAATTATCGATTGCGCGATCTATGAAGCAGCCATGAAGCTTACCGAGCTGCATCTCATGGCCTACGAACAAACGGGCCGCCTTCCCAAGCGGCTGGGAAACGAGCTCGAATTCACGGCACCGCGTGGCGCGTTCGAATGCAGCGACGGCCATTGGGTCGCGTTGTCGGGAAGCTCGCAGTCGATCGCCGAACGCTTCTTGCGCGCTGTCGGCGGTGACGAGCTCGCAAACGACCCACGCTTTCGCACGAACGTCGATCGGATTCGCAACGGCGACGCGCTCAACCGCACGATCGAAGCGTGGTGCAAGGTGCGCACCAGACAGGATGTGCTCGACACGTTGATCCCGCTCGGCTGCGCCATCGGGCCGCTCGAGACGATCGATACGGTCTTGGACAATCCGCAGATTCGTCATCGCCGATCGTTCATCGACGTCGACGATCCCGTCTTCGGCACGATGAAGATGCTGCGGCCGATACCCGATTTTCTCAATTCCGAGCCTGGGCATGTAAAAACCGGCCCTTCGCAGGTCGGCGAAGATACGGCGGCGCTCCTCGAACGCGATCTCGGATTATCTCAAGCGGAAGTTGCAGACCTGCGCGCGCGCGGAATCGTCCTCTCCCACAAGTAGACGATATCGTCGCGCTGTGGGAGTAGAATCGCCGATAGCGCGATCTTTTCCTGACGCGAGAACCACACCAGGATCGCCGTGACGGAAACGACATACGACACGCTCGTCGCGATCGCTGCGCCGACGATGCCGACGACGGGGACGAGCAAGAAGCTCAGGGCGACGCAGATTGCCATCGATCCGAGCTGCATGAGGAGCGCCACCATCGGCCGGCCGGTGTTGAGCGTGTAATAGTTTGTGATCACGCCGATCATCGACAAAGCCACGACACCGATGCAGAGCACTTGGAGCGAAGAGATGGCCGGTGCGAACGCTCGCCCATAGACCAGGACCACCGCAAAGGGCGCGACGATTGCCAACGCGGCGGCCGCAATGCTCGCCAGCAAGAGATTGTAGCGAAGGCAGCGCGCGGTAAAAGCCGCCGCCTCTTGGCGAGGAAGCGCACCGATTCGCGGAATCGTGACTACGGCCGCTACCTCGGTAAATGTCAAGAGCGCTTCCGCGCCCGACACGGCCACGCCGTACAGGCCCAAGGCCGTGACGGACGTCAGAAACGCGACGACGTACATGTCGATGCGATAGTTCAGCACGCGAGCCACGTACATTCCGCTCAGACGCAGCGTGTAGTGCAAGAACTTTCGCGTCGAAACCGAATCCTGCTTGAGCTTGCGAGCATGCACGAGAACGCCGGCCATGCACGCCACGCCGAGCACGACGTTTGCCGCGAGCCACATCACGATCGCAACGGACGCATCGCGGCTTTCCAGGAGCAAGCCGCTCCCGATGAACGCGAGGGTCATAATGGTGCTCCAGAGATTGATCGCGTTCGGCAGACGTACGTTTCCCAAGCCGTAGCTGTAGCCTGAAGCGATCGTCGCCATCGCCATGAACGGCAGCACCGCGATCGCGTACGGCACGGCCCACAGCGCGTGCAGCACCATGCCGAGGACGCTCGCCACGATGGCACCCCCGGCGACGAGCGGCACGGCGCTCAGCACGGCCGCGCGCACGCCGCCGCGGCCGGCGCCGTCTTGCAGCATCGCGCGCGAAAGGGCCGTCTTGAGGGCTGAGAACGACGTGCCTCCGAGCGCGGCCAGCAAGCCTGGAAGGACGAACAACCCTCTCCCGTGCGGCCCGAGTGCGCGACTTATGAGAATCGCCATCGCCGCGCTTATGACGAGATTTAGAATTCGCGTGACGAGCGTCTGAACGCCGTCACCGAAAATTCCCGGCGCGCTACGTGGTTTTTTCAAAAAAGACTTCGGTGCCCGCAGACTGGGAGAGACACGCTCGCAGCTCTTCGTAGCTGTTGCCGATGACCCCGAACGGTCTAACCCGCATCTGTCGCCACGCCTTGTCCTGCAAGAACTGGTACATGTGCGGCTCGCAGTCGTTTACGA
>JBOHTT010000187.1:0-3899 GCA_050733775.1 Vulcanimicrobiaceae bacterium | reverse complement strand
CGCGTCGAGGCCTCAGCTGTGCTGCAAACGTGCCGCGATCAAGGTTACGTGATCTCGGGCGGACAGCAGCAGCTCAAAGGCAAGATCTTCCGCATCGGAACGATGGGCGATATCACGCGCGACAACCTTCTCGCGATGCTAGGATCGTTCGAAGACGCCGTCGACCGGCAAGGATTCGCCATCGATCTCGGCGCCGGCGTGCAAGCCGCGCGCGAGGCCTTCAAGGCCGGCCTACACTCGGTGGCCCTTTAGAAAACTTTGAACGAAAGGACGCGCGAACCACGGCATCGTTGAGATGACCGCGGCATCGACTTGCGCGTTCGGCTGCGTTGCGATTTGCACGAGCTGCGAATGGCGCAGATCGGTGCGCACGTCCGAAGAGAGTGGGAAGAAGAGCGCGACGTAGATGATCGCCCACACGAGTATTGCCGCTTTGGCAAAACCGATCGGGATGCCGAGGACGTTGTTCACCGTGCCGAGCACGGGCATCTTCGCGAACATACCGAGCGCGATCGAGAGCGCGAGCAGAATCAAATAGATTCCGATTCCGAACGCAACCATTGCGATAACGTGGGCAGAACCTTGCGTCGCGTGCGTGATCGCCTCGGCTTGACTATCGAAGGCGCCGTTGTAGTGGATTGCCGACCAAAACGCGAGTACGATCGCGATGAAGCCGCCGATTTCGGAAATCAAACCGCGCTTGACGCCTTTGAGCGCGCCAATCAGCAAAATCGCGCCGATGAGAATGTCGGGCCAGCTCACCCTCCCTCACTTTGTTGCTTCACGACCCTTGTCATCCCGGTGACAACCTTTAACCGGATTCCAATACTGAGCAGCGTCAACGCAAGCGTGCCGGCAATTGCGGGCACGAACGAGGCGAGTGCCAAATGCGTGGCGTCCCACAACGCACCGCCCGCGAGATTTCCCAAGAACGTTACGCAATAGCTGATCGTCAAAATTCCGGCCGAGAGCCGATGCACGTTATGCTGCTCGGTGACCATGGGCGGCAGCGCGAGCACCATCACCATCGTGAACGACGTCGCGGCGCCCAAGAATCCTATGGCTAACAATGCGATCCAGCCGGATGCGACGATGAACGCGAGTATGCTCGCAAACGCGACGATTCCGATCGCGACGAATACATCGCGCCGCCCGGCGAGCCGATCGGCGACGAACAGTGTTAGAAGCGAGCCGGGAAGCTGCGCGGCATTCAGAATGGTCAGGCTCGGCTCGATCGCGTCGGCGCGGCCGAATTCGCGCAGATAATCGGGGATGAACGCGTTCGCGCTCCAGTACGTGACGGACGCGCCCGCGAGAATGATGCCGAAGCGCCACATGAAGCCGTCGCGCCAATCCGGCCACCAACGCACCGTGCCGCGAGGCGCTTCGTTGCGCCCGAGCATCGCAAAGAGCACGACCGCGAGCCATACCGGCAGCGACCAAAAAACGAGACTGAGCTCCCAATTGTCGCGCAGCCAAGGCAACACGTACGGGATCGTAAATGCTGCGCTAAGCGTCTCGCCGACGAGCAAACCGTTGACGTAGATCGCCGTCGCAAATCCGATCGAGCGTGGAAACCATTCGCCTACCGTCGTCGGCGCGGCGGGCTGACACACGGCGACGCCCAATCCCATCACGAAGGTCATCGCGAACAGCATCGCTTCCGACGGTCCCGCGCCGCGCGCCGCGCTGCCGGCCGCCACGAGCAGCAGTCCCGCGATCCACGCGCCGCGCGCGCCGATGCGCGCGATCAAAAGGGAGCCGCCGACCGCGGCGATGCCGAGCAGCAGCAGCGGCAAACCGGTCAGCGCGCCGACGGCCGCTTCGTTCATCGAAAGGGTGCGATGAATCAGCGGCAGCACGGGCGGTACCGCTAAAATCGTTATGCGCAAATCGATCCCGGCCAGCCACAGTAAGCCGAGATAGAGCCAATCGTGTTTTTTCAGCTTCGGATCGTTGCGCCTAACTTCGCTTGTAAAGAGCTGAGGATGCGAGAGACCACAGCGTCGGCTTCTTCGTCCGTCATCGTCGCGTCGTCGCGCTGCATCACGACGCGCACCGCAAGGCTTTTCTTGCCCTGGCCGACTTGCGGCCCGTGGTATTCGTCGAAGGCGCGCACCGAGCGGCCAAGTCCGTCCAGCGCACCACCGATGACGCCCTCGATGTCCGCGGCCGTGACGCCAAGATCGACGACGAGCGCGAGATCGCGCGACACCGTCGGATAGCGCGAGGGCGCAACGTAGCGCGGTACGATCGGATCGGGAAGGGCCGCGAGATCGACTTGCACCGCGTGCACGGGCGCGTCGATTTCAAATGCCGCGCAAATGCGTGGATCGAGCGCGCCGACGATCGCAACCGGCGTGCCTTCGAGCACGAGCTCGGCGCAGATACCGGGATGCCAGCCGTCGTGCTTCGCCGCGCGCACCGTGGCGTGCCGCCCCGTTACGCTGCGAACGAACGAGAGCGCATCGCCTTTGATCGCGATGAATGCATCGTCGTACCATTCCGTGCTTTGCGGTGCGGTAGCGCGGCGCACGAACGCCGCGTGCGTCTTTTCGACGATCTCGCCGGCTTCGCCGAAGACGTCGCCGATCTCGAAGATCTTGTCTTGCGCGAGGGCGAGCAGTCCCGGCAGCAGCGAGAAGCGCATGTAGCGCTGATCTTCGGACAGCGGATTGCTGATCTCGACGACGCCCTTTCTCTGCCAACGCTCGTGAATCGTTCCCGGCTGCAGCGCGAGCGTGACGACTTCGCGATAGCCGAGCATCGCAAGCGCGCCGGCGACTCGGCCTTCGCGTTTGTACGCGGTGCTCGGCACGGATTGTTCCGTGACGGGCGGCGTTGCAGCGTTGACGCGATCGTAGCCGGCGAGCCGCGCGATCTCTTCGACGAGGTCGGCTTCGATCGCAACGTCGGTGCGCCACGGCGGGACTTGCACTTCGAGCGTGCCTTCGCCGGCGCGCGACGTCGCCGGTTCGAAGCCGAGTCGCTGGAGGAGCTCGACGATTTCCGCGTCCGGCAGCTCGTAACCGAGCAGACGCGGGATTTCGCGTTTACGCAGCGCGACGATTGCCTGCGCCGGAACGGATTGGCCGAACGCATGCGGTGCGAAAACGGTCGCGCCTTCCTCTGCGAGTAATTTTGCGGCGCGTGCGGCGCCGAGATCCGTCATGCCGAGCGCGAGATTGCGTTCGTGCCGCGCCGACGCATCCGAGCGCAGAACCAGCTCGATCCCCATGCGGCGCACGCGCGGTCCTGAAAAATTTGCCGCTTCGATCACGATCTCGCGCGTGCTCTCGGTGACCTCGCTGGCCGCGGCGCCCTTGAGGCCGGCAAGGCATTGCGTTTGCTTTTCGTCGGCGATGACGAGTGCGCGCGAGCTCAGCGTGCGATCGATGCCGTCGAGCGTGCGCACGCGTTCGCCTTCGCGGGCATCGCGCACGATTAGACGCCGGCCGGCGAGCTTGTCGTAATCGTAGAAGTGCAGCGGCTGGCCGACTTCGAGCATGACGAAGTTCGAGATGTCGACGAGATTGCTGATCGGCCGTTGTCCGGCCAGCGCCAGCCGAATGCGCATCGCGGTTTTGGCGATGCGCACCTGGACGTTCGCGACGCGCTGCGCGACGAAGCGATGGCAGTCGGGACTTTCCAGCGCGACTTGGAACTCGCCGCCTTCCCTATATGCGACGGCGGTGTCCGGCTCGCGCACTTGCGCGCCGAACGACGCGCCCAGCTCGCGCGCCAGACCGAGCATCGACATGACGTCGACGCGGTTCGAGGTGATCTCGATCTCGAGCACGTCTTGGTCGAGGCGAAACAGCTCGACGACGCCGGCGCCGATCGGAGTTCCAGGGTCGAGCTGCATGATGCCGTCCTCGAACCAATCGCCTTCGAAGCCG
>JBOHTT010000186.1:0-28699 GCA_050733775.1 Vulcanimicrobiaceae bacterium | reverse complement strand
CTCTTGATGTGTCCGCCGCTGCCGCCGGGATAGACGTAGTCTTTTCCGCGAATGCTTACAGCAAGCCGGTAGCCCGCGGGCAAGACGATGCACGTCGGCCAGACTTCCACGTCCAGCTCCACCGGCGTTCCCGGTACGAGCGGCTGCTCGACATCGTGCGTATGGAACGGGCGGTATTCGCGCGTGATCTGCGGGTCGAGCTTGCGATGGGATGCGCGCAGCCAACCTTGCGCGATCGGCGTGTGCGGATCGATCGCGCCTTGAAAGACGACTTCGTCACCATTCGGGGCGAAGGCGCGCAGCACCGCAAAAACGTCGGCGTCGCGCGTCGAGGATGAGAGCTGCAGCTTCACCGCACTTGGTCCGGTAATCTCGGTTTCGCGTTCCAGAGGCTCCGTGACGAACGTTAGACCGTCGCCCAGCGCGTCGTAGGTGAGCTCGGCATTCGACGACGGAGCGTTCGCTCCGAGCGTCTTGCCGTCCGGGTGCAAGTAAAAGCGCGTCCATCGCGTGCGCGCGAGCGGCCATTCGTCTTCGTAGCGCTCCTCGAAATGGTCGACGTGCCGGATATTCAGGTGGACGCGGCGCTCGCGGTCCCAGCCGTTTTGCTCGCCTTTGAGAAAATAATCGAAGAATCGCTTCTGCAGCTCGCGGCCGTAGTCGGTATAGAAGTGCGTCCAGTGCTCGATGCCGTGCATCTCGAGCCATTTCTGTGGCGACGCTGCGCGGACGAAAGCCTCGACGTTGCCGCGCAAGTGCAATCCTTGCCCGCCCCAATTTCCCGCCGAAAGGAATGGCACGGTCAGCTTGTCCCAACGCGGTGTTCGCGCTTTGTGATAATCGTCGGCGAGCGGATGCGCGAGCACGTCGGCACCGAGGTCGCAGCGATTCTTCGCCAGCGCTTCCGGCGATAACGTCACCTCACCGCAGGCCGGCTTGCCGGTGATCGGACTGCGCGCACCCCTCTCGCCGAGTCCGTACTGCACGGTCTTGACCTGCATGTCGAACCAGTTGCCGAGGAACGTTGACAGCAAGCCGCCGTGATACGAAAACTCACGGTAGAAATCCGACGCGCCTTCCCACGCGCACATTGCCGTGAGGTGCTTCGGATTTTCGAGACTTGCGACAGTCCACTGGTTCATCGCGTAGTACGAGATGCCGTTGAGACCGACTTTGCCGCTCGACCACGCTTGCGTTCCGGCCCACTCGATGCAGGCAGCGAAATCTTTCGTTTCGCGCGCGGACCACGGCTCGACGTAACCGGGCGACGAACCGGCGCCGCGCGAATCGACGCGCACGCACGCGTACCCGTGCGGGCACCATTTCTCCGGATCGACGACTTCCCACGATTGATACTTGTTGGTCGAGCCCGCCGCGACGTCGGGATGCTGTTCGACCATCCGATTCCACTGATCCGGGTAGCCCTCTTGAAACGACAAGCCTTTCGCATACGGACCGTACGTGAGAATGACCGGATAGCGGCCCTCGGATTGCGGCAAGAAGACGTCGGCGCGTAACTCGACGCCGTCATCCATCGGAATGGGAACGTCGAACATCATCCGCATCCCGTCGCGGACCTCTATCCGGTCGGAGATCATGAGCGATGCAAACCGGTCAACCCGATAACGTAGATCTTACGCGCCGAATCGTAACGAACGACGTATTTACTCGGATACCATCCGCGCACGCTGTATTTCTTGGGGACCGGGATCGGCATGGTGGCGTCGGGGTGCGAAAGCAGAAACGCGCGCGTGACCATCGGCTCCAAGAACGTCAGGCGATTCTTGTAGTAGCCGTAGATAAACGTGGCCGTGAAAGGCTTCCCGTGAAATTCGGGCGACGCCATGTTCACGGCATGGACGCCCATCATCGGAACCTCGGTGCCCGGAGGCACGACGTAGCCGGGCGGAATGAGCGCCGGATCCGTTACGCGACCTGCGGGGTCTTTGTCGCCTTTGGGAAACGCCACGGCCATTTGCTGCGCCGACGTCATCGCATAGAAATGCAAGTCGAAATGAGGGGCACCGTACATCGGCGGCGGATGTCCGTGCGGGTTCCAATCCACGGCGATGTGATCGAAGCCCGTCTTCGGCCCCGCCGGCATCGGCAGCGTGTACTCCCACTCTTCCATGTTCGGCTTGTCTTTGGTAGGCAAGCCTTGCAGCGCGCTGCGGGTGAGCTCGACCATCACCGCGGTGGGATTACCCTCGCTATCCGTGCGTACCACGACGCGTCCGGCGCCGTTGCCGATCGCTGTCGGGCTACCGGTGTACGTGGCTGCACTTGCCGGCGCGATGAAAAGAATGCTGAGCGCGAGCGCTGACGCCGCGGTCAGGAAACGTTGAAGCATGATTGGGAAACTACCTCATTAGCAGGCGTTGCATGGTGGCGAGCTGCGATTGTACGCCGGGCGCGCCAAGTACTGTTGCGGCGTCCATGTCCAGAACTCCGACACGCTCGAATACGTCCGGATGACTGAATTTTCCGGCGTTCCGTTGTTGTCTTCCACTTTACGGATATAGACGTTCTGAATCGGCGCGCCATACGAATCGAGTTGAATCGGCCCGCGCGGCGCATCGCTAACCGTCGAGCCATGAATTGCTTTCACGAGCGCAATTGCATCCGACGTGTTGCCGTGCACCGCGGTGAGCCCCTTGTCCAGGAATTCGGCGCCCACGTAACCGCCCTCACCGTAATAGCCCGGAAGGTGCCCGTACGCTTTCTTGTAGCGAGCGACGAAACCGCGATTGGCGGTTCCCGGAAGCTGCGGACTGTACTGTAGCGCCGTCACGATCCCGACGGAAGATTGACCTTCCGCGGTTAGCGTGCTCTCGTCGGTCGCATTACCTTGACAGATGAGCGGCATCTTCAGACCGAACTGACGGTACTGCTTCATGAAATTGATCGCAGGATTACCCGAGAAGCTGCACATCACGACGTCGACGTCGCGCGGAATAGCCGACAGATACGGTGAGAAATCCGTCGTAACGATCGGCGTCCAAATCTCCTTTGTGATCTTACCGCCGTCGGTCATGAAGACGTCGGCGAACCCTTGAATGCTCTGCCAGCCGAAATTGAAATCGTAACCGATGGTCGCGGCCTTGCGATAGCCCAGCGTCTTGTACGCATAATCGCCGAGCACGTGCGAGGTCTGGCTGCACACCCAGCCGGTGCGAATGATGTAGTCGCTCGGATGCCGCGACAGATCGTCATCGCAGACGATCGGCCAAACCATCGCGATCTTGTTCTGGTTGACGAACGGCACCGTCGCGGCGCCGACGTTCGCGGCAACCGGACCGAAGAGCATATCGACGTGGTCTTGTTCGACCAGCTTTCGAAGCTGCGTTAGTCCGACCGCCGGGTTGTTGGTGTCGTCGCCGTAGATGACTTGAACGGGACGGCCGCCCAGCATATTGTGGTGCTCTTTGAGGTAGAGCTCGAGCCCTTCGCGCGTGTATGCGCCGAGCGCTTCGAACGGTCCGGACAACGGTAAGAGCGCACCGATCTTCAGCGTCTTCGATTGCGCGTCCGCCCCGCGCATCGGCGCGAAGAGTGCAGTCGCGAGCGCGAGCGCAACAACCAGTGGCAACCAACGGTTCCGATAGGATCGCATCAGGCTCACTCCTTCGGTGGGATGATTGGCAAGAGAACGTACGACGGGTTGGTGGAGTTCGTGTGGATGGTCGTCTTACCGCCGAAAATCTCCGGCGGACGGTCTCGAGGGTCGTCGTGCAGGAACGGGCCGCTCCCGCGCATTTCGTTCCGAAAATTTGATAGGCGTCCGCCGCTTATCCCTGGGTATTCGTAATCCTTGCCGAGCAGGGTCAGCGCGATCCGGTAGCCGGCGGGAAGCACGATGCAGGTCGGCCAGATCTCGACATCCAGCTCGGCGATTTCGCCGGAACGCAGCGGCCGCAGTGCATCGTGCGGATGCCAAGGACGATACGGCAGACTTCGCTTGTGATCGAGCTTGCGATGCGAAGCGCGCAGCCACCCTTGCGCGAGCGGCGTGTGCGGATCGATCGCTCCTTGAAAGACGACTTCCTCGCCGTTCGGCGCGAACGCCCGCAGCACCGCAAAAACGTCGGCGTCGTTCGTCGACGACGAGAGGAACAGTTTCAGCGCCGACGGACCGGTGATCTCCGCTTCTTCCGCCAGCGGCTCCGACATGAAGGTAACACCGTCGCCCAGTGCGTCGTATTGCACGGTCCCGTCGCTCGCCGGCTCCGTGCGCAGCGCGCGATTCGCAAGATCGAGATAAAAACGCGTCCAGCGCGTGCGCGCGAGCGGCCACTCCTCCTCGCCACGCTCGACGATGCGATCCAAACGGCGAACCTGTAAGAAGACGCGAGGTGAATCCGGCCACGCCGCATCGTCGCCTTTGAGAAAGCGGGCAAAGAACCGCTTCTGCATCGCGACGCCGTAATCGGTATAGAACTCCGTCCAGTGTTCGAGTCCATGAAACTCCAGCCACTTGTTCGGCGATGAGGCTTGCAAGTAGCCCTCAACGTTGCCGCGCAAGTGCAAGCCGTGGCCGCCCCAATTCGCAGCCGACAACAACGGCACGCTGATATCGGGAAGCACGGGCGTACGGGTCGAGTAGAAATCGTCGAGCAACACGTGCTCGTAATGCGCTTGACCGATGTCGATGCGATTGCGCGTCAGCTCGTCGTCGCCGAGCGTTTCGGGGCCGCAGGCGAGCTCGCCGGTGATCGGATGGCGCGGACCGTGCTCGCCGCGACCGTGCTGAACCGTCTTGACTTGAATGTCGTACCAGTGCTGACGAAACGTGCACAGAATTCCGCCGTGGCGCGCTTGCTCGCGATAAACGTCGTTCGAGCCTTCCCAAATACAGCACGCCGCAAGATGCGGCGGATTCTTCGCGGCGACTTGCCACTGGTTCGTCGCGTAATACGAAATGCCGCACATGCCGACTTTGCCGCTGGACCACGGCTGCGCAGCCGCCCATTCGATGCACTGACCGATGTCTTCGACTTCCCGCGGCGAGCGCGGATCCAGAAATCCTGGCGAACGCCCCGCTCCCCGCGAATCGA
Organism: Vulcanimicrobiaceae bacterium; assembly: GCA_050733775.1. Lineage (GTDB taxonomy): Bacteria > Vulcanimicrobiota > Vulcanimicrobiia > Vulcanimicrobiales > Vulcanimicrobiaceae > JAFAMS01. Next base: position 23,645 of record JBOHTT010000186.1, on the reverse strand, counting down.
TGCGCAAAACCGCGTACCCATCGGGCACCCAGCGCTCGGGATCGACCGTTTCCCAATTGAGATACTTGCCGCTTGAATTCGCGAGAACGTCGGGATGGTCGCCGACGAGCCGCTGGTACGCGGAAACGTAACCATCCTTGAACGCGAGCCCCTTGCCATACGGTCCGTACGAAAGGACCACCGGATGGCGGCCTTCCACCGGCCGAAAGAGGTCGGCTCGTAAGACGATCCCGTCGTCCATGACGATTGGGATGTCCCAATCGATCCGCATGCCATCGGCCAGCGTCGAAGCAAAATCGGCGTCGGAGTCGAGTTGCATGAACCGCCATTTCCAAGGCATCCACGCGAGCCCTTGCGTAAGGTTCGGATGTCATGAAAACGCTGGCGAACGTCGCCACGCACGCGCACCTCATCGACGGCTCCGAGCAACCGAGCGCGGACGGCCGCACGTTCGACGTACGCAATCCCGCAAATGGAGCGCTCGTGGCGCGCGTTGCCGAGGGCAGCGCGCAAGACATCGATCGCGCCGTCGAAGCCGCGACCCGAGCCTACGCTGACGGGCGCTGGAGGCAATTGCCGGTTCGCGAGCGGTACCGCATTCTCAATCGGTTCGCGCAGGCACTCGAAGACGCGCTACCGTCGCTTTCGATGCTGGAATCGACGTGTACCGGCCGTCCTTTGCGCGAGATGAGCGCGCAGCTCGGCCGCCTGCCGGAATTTTATCGCTATTTCGCCGCAGTCGCACGAACCGCCGAAGATCGTCTCACGCCGTTTGAAGGTCCGTATTTGAACTACGTTCGGCGCGTGCCGCTCGGGGTTGTCGGACAAATCACGCCGTGGAACCATCCGCTCCTCATCCTGACGAAAAAACTCGCGCCCGCGCTCGCGGCAGGCAACGCCGTCGTCGTCAAGCCCTCCGAATACACGCCGCTCACGACGCTCGAGCTGGGACGAATCGCGCTCGAATCGGGCATCCCGCGCGGCGTGCTCAACGTCGTCACGGGATTCGGCGGCGAAGCGGGCCGCGCATTGTCGTCGCACCCAGGTCTCGCGAAACTCGATCTGACCGGCGGCACCGAAACGGGACGCGTCGTCGCGCAAGCCGCCGGTGCGAATCTCGTGCGCGTGAATTGCGAGCTCGGCGGGAAAGCGCCGGTGATCGTATTGCCGGACGCCGATCTCGAAGAAGCTGCGGCCGGCGCGGTCTTTGCCGCCTTCATCGCAACGGGACAAACGTGTATCGCGGGCGCGCGCATTCTCGTCCATGAAAGCGAAGCGCAAGAGCTCATCGAGCGGATGGTCGCGCGCGCAACGGCGTTGCGACTCGGCGATCCGCTCGAAGCGACTACGCAGCTCGGACCGCTCGTGTCTGCGCGACAGCTGCAGCGTACGGAAGAGTACGTCGCGATCGGCAAACAAGAAGGCGCCGAAATCGCGTGCGGCGGGAAACGTCCGGCGTCGGACGCGCTGCGCAACGGCTTCTTCTACGAGCCGACGATCTTCGCGAGCGTGGAATCTTCAATGCGCATCGCGCAGGAAGAGATCTTCGGCCCGGTGACGTGCGTGCTCGCGTACAAATCGCTGGACGAAGCCGTTCGCATCGCGAACGACATACCGTTCGGCCTCGGTGCGTCTATCTGGACGTCGGACGCGGCCAAAGGCATGAAACTGGCCGAGCAGCTGGAGTGCGGCATCGTCTGGATAAACGATCATCATCGTATCGATCCGGCGCTTCCGTGGGGCGGCATGAAGGCCAGCGGTATGGGCCGGGAATGCGGCATCGAAGGTTTCCACGAGTACACACAAACGAAAAGCGTCGTCGTCAACCTCGATGAGCCGGTCGACTGGTACGCGACGACGGACGTTCTGCGTCTTAGCTGATTAGTGGCCTAAGGTTTGCGGCCACGACGCTCGGGGCCGCGACGCGGACGCTGGCGCGGCGGCGCGAGGGATTGCGGGCGAAACGTCGGGCGCGGCGGCGCAGGCGCATGCGACTCCAGTCGCCCCTGCGATTCCAAACGGCCCAAGAGCAGATGATAGTAGAGCATGCCGCGCTGCTCGCCGAGGACGTCCAGAATCTCGTTCACCGCGAGATTCGCTTGTCCGGAAATGTCGGCCAGGGATCGTGCGACGCCGCTATCTTCCATCGGAAAAACATCGAGACGGCCCAGGCCGCGCAAACAGACGACGGCTGCGGTCCAAGGACCGATGCCACGCAACATCATCAGTCGCGCAATCGCGTCGTTTGTCGTCATCGCTTCGAGATCGCTTTCGAGCAACATCCCGTTGACGAGCGCATCGGCGCATGCATTGAGCGTCAGCTCCTTGTTCTCGGAGACGCCGAGCTTGCGCAGCTGGCCGCTCTTCGTTTGCAAAAACGTCTGCGGCTCGAAGAACGGGAAAAATTTCCGGCCTTGGTATTCGAGCGGGCGGCTAAGCCCTTCGACGACTCGGCCTAAGATTGCCGATGCGGCGTGGATGCTGACTTGCTGGAACATCACCGCGTTCACGATGGCCTCCCAGAGCGTCGGATAACGCGGAGGTTTAATGCCGCGCATCCGCGTCGCCAATGCATCCAGCCACGGAATTGCTTTGACGCTGCGATAAAACGGACGCAAGTCGCGGTCGGGTGCGAGCATGCGCACCGTGAGCGCGGCAGCATCGAAGTCCGCGGTTCCGAGCGTTCGCACGTCGAGCGGGGAGTCGCGCTTGAGCTGCCGGACGACGACCAGCGCGCCGCGATACGCCCGGATGAAGCCGTCTTGCGACGTGTAGGTATCGACGGCGTTCGTCGAGAGCCTCCGCAGGGCGTTCGCCGTGAGGTCGAGCCGGAAGGGAGCGCGAACTTGAACGGTCATGTTAGTAGCCTACGCCGAGTACTGGCGCGTTACGCTGCTCACGATCGTCGAGTATCGTGCGAATTTCGTGATGTGGTTCGCGTTCACGCTGGTCTACCACGGCGTCGCGCTCGCGGCGTTGTGGGCAACACTGACGCAGTTCCCGTCTATGAATGGATGGGATTTCCGCCAGATGGCGCTTCTGTACGCGCTCTGGATGATCGGGCATGGCCTCCACAACACGGTCTTCTTCACGATCGGTGACGTTCCGGTGTTTATCCGGGAAGGGCGATTCGACCGCTTTTTGATCCGACCGCTCGACGCACTCTTTCAAGCCATGACCGTTCCTCAACAGGTGTGGCCGGACGAGCTTTTCCTTTCGATCGCCTTCTTGGGTCTGGTGATCCCCTACTCGGGAGTTCGCATCGACGCGTTGCTCCTCGTCTTCATTCCGCTGGTCGCAGTCGGTGGAGCGCTCATCGACTTTGGAATCAATTTGATTATCGCGACGGCGTCATTCTGGTTCGTTCGCGTCGATACGCTGCGCTGGGTCGTCATGTCGCTCGAACAAGATTTTACGCGCTATCCGCTCAGCATCTACAATCGCGCCGTACGCATGATATTGGCGTTCGTGATTCCGTTTGCGTTCATGAACTATTTTCCGGCAACGTATTTACTCGGAAAGCAAGACGGCGCATTGCATCTCAATCCGATCGTGGGGCTTTTGACGCCGCTTGTCGGTTTGTGCGTCGCCGGTGTTGCCTACGGATTCTGGCGAATCGGACTCAATCATTACACCGGAACCGGAAGCTAGTACGGGGCGCGCTAGTCGCCACCACGAATAGGCCGCGATGCTATCCCGACGAGAGCTTTTGAGTCTGGGGCTTGGAGGCTTTTGCGTTCTATCGTTGCGCCCGAGGAATGTCTTCGCGCAATCGGATTTCTCGCTTGCGTATTTGAATGCACTTCCCGGACACATAGGCGTTTACGCGCGGACGATGGCAAACGAGCCGCCGGTCGTGGAATATCATGCCGGAGAACCCTATCCGACCGCGTCGACAATTAAAGTGCTCATCATGGCGACCGCATACCGCGCCATCGATGACGGTACGATCGCAAAGAACACGCTGATTCCGATTTCGGCGAGCGATCTGGTGGGTGGTTCAGAGCGCTTCGGCTATACGCGGCCCGGCTCGAAGTATCCGCTCATGACGGTGATGGACGCGATGATTCAAGTCAGCGACAACACCGCGTCCAACGCGCTGATCTCGCACTTTGGTTTTGAAACGATCAACGCGACCGCCGGCGTCGCCGGAATGACCGCCACGCATCTGCGGCGCCACTTTCTGGATTGGGCCGCGATCGTCCGTCACAACGAAAACGTCTCGACCCCTCGCGACCTCGGCACGCTGCTTTACGAGATCGAACGCGGTGCGCGCGAGGGGCTGGACACAATTGCGAAGGCGGAGTCCTGCCGCGAGATGATCCGGATCATGCTCAAGGACGAGGATCGGGACAAGATTCCGGCCGGGCTTCCACAGGGAACTCCCGTCGCCAACAAAGACGGCGAGATCACCGGCGTTCGCAGCGATGCCGCGATCGTCGATCCCTTCGGCGATACGCCGTACGTCCTCGTCGTGATGACGAAAGAGCTGCGCGATTATGCCGCCGGAATCTCCGCAATTCGCCGCGTCGCGCACGACGTCAACCATCTGATCAACTCGACGTACGCGCTCTCGTAGCGCTACTCGACGGTAACCTTCTCCATCACGTCGCCTTTGCGGATCTGGTCGACGACGTCCATCCCTTCGACTACTTCACCAAAGACGGTGTACTGCTTGTCGAGAAAACGCGCTTCACCGAGTGTGATGTAAAACTGCGATCCGGCCGAATTCGGATTGCTCGCACGCGCCATCGCGACGACGCCGCGGTTATGCGGATGATCGTTGAATTCTGCGTCGAGGTGATATCCCGGCCCGCCCGTTCCGTCGCCGCTCGGATCGCCGCCCTGTATCACGAATCCAGGCTCGACGCGGTGGAAATTCAGTCCATCATAAAAGCCCGCGCGTGTCAGTTTCACAAATGCGGCGCTGTGTTGAGGCGCATCGTCGGCGAAGAACCGGAAAACGATGTCGCCCTTTGCGGTGTGGATACGAATTCGCGCGGTGCGCGCTTCGTCGCGAAGAGCCGAGAGCTCGTCGCCAGTCGGGGGTGCATACGACGGCATGGCCGCTTCATTGACTCTCGTCGCACACATACCTTTAGTCTAATTGAGTCGCGCGGCCCCGGGTAGGATAACGATAGGAATGACGTTGCTAGACGTGCGATTTCCGCCCAGTGCCTGGAACGCTCGGAAAGTTCGCGACCATTTGGTGCATATCGGTGCGACGCTCGAATTGGAAGCCGAGCGATTAGAAGAATTCGTCACCGCCGTCGGCGAGGCTTTTGCAAACGCCGTCGAGCACTCGCGGACGGACACGGAGATTCGCATTCTCGTGAAGCTCGATGCCAGGCGCCGGCTGCTTGCAAGCATACGCGACCGCGGGTGCGGCATCGATGCCTCGGAAGTCAATAGAACGCTTCCTCCGGTCAAGGCCGAGCGGGGCCGCGGAATCGCGCTGATGCGCCGGTGCAGCAGCCGGTTGAAGATTACGTTGCCGCGCGGCGGCGGAACGCTGGTCGAACTGCGGTGGGACGGCGATTACCGAAGAGCTTCGCGCATTCGCTCGCGCAGCACGGCGAGCGTGTCGTCCGCCGCGGCGAGGGTTGCCTCGACGTCTTCTGCGGTGTGAGCCGTACTCAAAAACATCACTTCGTTCTGCGAAGGAGGTAGCAAAACGCCGCGCTCGCGCATCGCGTGATAGTACGCTGCATACGCGCGCGCGTCCGAGCGTGCCTGATCGTCGTAGCTACGCGTGGGCGGTCCGGGCCGAAACTTGAAATCGACGATGCTCTCGAGCGCAACGACCGCAAAATCTAGATCGAGGCGAGCGAGAATCTCGCGGAAGCCCTGTGCAAGACGCTCGCCGAGCTCGCGCATGCGGCGATATGCGGCGGGATCGCTCTCGAGATAATCCAGCACGCGCAAACCGATCGCAACCGAAAAGGGATTGCCGGCATGCGTTCCGCCGGCAAAGACCGCGCCTTGTGGGGCCAGCTCCGCCATGACGTCGGCACGGCCGCCGAATGCGGCGAGCGGATAACCGCCGCCCAGATTCTTGCCGAGCACGGTCAGATCGGGACGAAATCCGAGACGGCCTTGCGCGCCTTCGGGACCGAGACGCAGCCACGTGATCACTTCATCGAACAGGACCAGTGCGCCGGCCGTTCGCGCGCGCGCAAATACTCCGGCCAGAAAACCGTCTCCCGGTACGACCAGCCCCATGTTGCCGACGATCGGCTCGACGACAATGGCCGCGGTTCTGCCGCGCATCGACGGCAGCGCGAGGACGCGATCGAGATCGTCGAGGTCGTTGTAGCGTGCGACGCCCAGATCCGCGAGCGTCGCGGGCGGAATCCCGGCGCGAACGGTGTCGTCGGTGTGTGCCGAGGCGCCGGCGCCGAGCAGCGCGACGTCGCTATGACCGTGATAATTTCCGGCAAACCGCACGACGGCGGAACGTCCGGTAAACGCACGCGCCACGCGAATTGCGCCCATGACGGCTTCCGTACCGGTCGTCGCAAAACGCAACCGCTCCATCGATGGCAAATGCGCGCGAATGCGCTCGGCAAGGACGATCTCGTCTTCGTGCGTCGAGCCGAAGACGGAGCCTCGCGCCGCGATCTCGTCCAAACCATGCGAGACGACGGGATGCGCGTGTCCGAGTAAAAGCGGGCCGTAGGCCATCAGGTAGTCGATGTAGCGCCTGCCGCTCGCGTCGTACGCATAGGCTCCCTCACCCCGCGTTTGAACGAACGGCTCACCGCCTACGGCAGACCCGGCGCGAACGGGCGAATCGACGCCCCCCGCGAGCACGTCCTCAGCGCGATCGAAAAAGTTCATTTCCTCAGAAAGTGCAGCAGCAATGCGAGCAGTACGGCCGCGATCGCATACGCGGCGACCGCGCGTCCGAAATGGAAGTCGCTACGCGTACATCCCGCGCATATTGAGCGTCGTGACGACACGCTGAATAGCCAGCATATACGCCGCGGTCCGGTACGATACGTTACGGAGCGCGGCGATGTCGCGCACCAGCTTGAAGTTGTCGAGCAGCTGCTCGCGCAAGCGGTTGTTCACGTCCGCCTCCCGCCAGAAGAACCCCTGACGGTCTTGCACCCATTCGAAATACGAGACGATCACGCCGCCGGCATTCGCAACGATATCGGGAATGACGTCGATCCCACGTTGGCGGAGGATTGCGTCTGCTTCCGGAGTCGTTGGGCCATTTGCGCCTTCGACGATGAGCTTCGCCTGCACGCGCTTTGCGTTCTCCATTGTCAGCACGTTTTCGAGTGCGGCGGGAATGAGCACGTCGCACGCGGCTTCCAGCATACCGGCGTTGTCGACGCGATCGCCGCCGCGATAGCCGTCCAGCGAATGGTGTTCTTGCGCGTATGCAATAGCGCTCGGAATGTCGATACCGCGTTCGTTGATGTAGGCGCCGCCGACGTCGGAGATGCCTATGATTTTGCAGCCTGCTTCGGCAAGGAATCTCGCGGTGAGCGAACCGACGTTGCCGAAGCCTTGCACGATCGCGCGCGTTTGCGACGGCTTCATCTTGAGTCGTTCGAGCTCGTCGAGCGTGACGAACGAAACGCCGCGTCCGGTGGCTTCGACGCGACCACGCGAACCGCCGATTTCAACGGGCTTACCCGTAACGACGCCCGGCACGGATTCGCGCACGTGCATCGAGTACGTATCCATGAACCACGCCATGATTTGCGGCGTCGTGCCGACGTCGGGTGCCGGAACGTCCTTATTCGGGCCGATGACTTCGACGAGTTCGGCGGCGTAACGGCGCGTAATGCGCTCGAGCTCGCCGACCGACAACGTGGCCGGGTCGCACGTGACGCCGCCTTTTCCGCCGCCGAACGGCAGGTCGACGACCGAGCATTTCCACGTCATCCAAAACGCAAGCGCCGTAACCTCGTCGAGCGTGACGCCGGGATGGTACCGAATCCCGCCCTTCGCCGGTCCGCGCGTGAAGTTGTACTGCACGCGATATCCGGTGTAGACCTCGACCTCGCCGCTGTCGCGCTGGAACGGAATCGAAACGATGATCTGGCGCGTCGGGTGCGTCAGGATCGCGCGTAGGCCGGGTCCCAGGTCCAACAGCGATGCGGCTTCGTTGAAGTATGCAATCGCCTCACCGAAAACGGAAAGATCGCGAATGCCGGCGGTGGACATGCCCGGTTTCCTCCTAACGGATTGTACCCGGACGGTTTGTTTTAGGACAAACGGCCAAAAGCCCTGGAACGGCGTTGGCCCCCTGTCCGCCCTCACTACACTTTAAATAGAAACTCCACGACATCGCCCTCTTGCATAACGTAGTCCTTGCCTTCACTGCGCAGCAAACCGGCGGCACGCACCGCGTCCAGCGAGCGCAAGCGCGCGTAGTCATTGTATGCAACGACTTCCGCCCGGATGAAGCCCCGCTCGATATCGGAGTGGATCTTGCCGGCAGCCTGCGGCGCTTTGGTGTCCCGTGGAATCGTCCAGGCACGCGCCTCTTTGGGGCCGGCCGTCAGGAACGTCATCAGCCCCAGAGCCTCGTACGCGGAGAGGATCAGCTGGTCGAGCCCACTGCGCGCGATGCCCAGCTCGCGGCAGAACTCTCGCGCCTCTTCTTCTGAAAGGCCTGCCAGCTCCGATTCGATTTTCCCAGACAGCACGATCGCCTGGCCGCGTTCTTTCGCGGCGAGCTGGAGGACCGTTTGCGCTAAGGGCCCCGGCGCGCCGATTTGCGACTCGTCGACGTTCGCGACGTACAACACCGGCTTCGACGTCAAGAGAAAGCTTTCAGCGGCGAGCAACGCTTCTAGCGAGTCCGGCTCGAATGCGCGCGCCGGCCGTCCTTCTTCTAATGCCGCGACGAGACGCTCAGCAGCGGCGAGCATCGGCCGCAATTTCGTATCGGCACGCGCTTCGCGCTCGAGCCGCTCTTTGCGACGGCTCATCGTGGCAAGGTCGGCCAACGCCATTTCAATACCGACGATCTCGATGTCGCGCAATGGATCGGGCACGCCCTCGACGTGCGTGACATTCGCATCCTCAAAGCAGCGCACGACCATTGCGATCGCATCCGTTTCGCGGATGTGGCTAAGAAATGCGTTACCGAGCCCTTCGCCCTTGCTTGCTCCGCGTACTAGACCTGCAATGTCGACAAAACGCGTGGTCGTATGGACGATGCGCTTGGTCCCGACGATCTCTGCAAGTACGCCCAGCCGGTCGTCGGGGACGGGAACTTCGCCGACGTTTGGCTCGATGGTAGCGAAGGGATAGTTAGCTGCAAGTGCATGGCCCGAACGTGTGAGCGCATTAAAAATCGTCGATTTGCCGACGTTCGGCAAGCCGACGATCCCGCAGGAAAGCGCCAAGGATGGAACCCCCTAGGAAAGTCGAAATTAGCATAGATGCGTCAAATGAAGGTTGACAAGCTCGGGATCGATTTGCTGACGCACGATCCCGTAGTCATCCTGAAAGATCTCGAAGGACGACGCTACCTTCCGATCCTCATCGATCCCTTCGAAGCGACCGCAATTGCGCTCGCGCTCGAAGGAACCCAGGTTCCACGCCCGCTTTCCCACGACCTCATGCGCATGATGCTTGAAGCCCTCCAGGCCAAACTCGAGCAAATCGTCATTCACGACATCAAAGATTCAACGTTTTTCGCGAAACTCGTGGTTCGCACCAACGGAGAAACGCAGGAAATCGATGCTCGGCCCTCCGACGGAATTGCGCTCGCACTGCGCATGCAAGCACCGATCTATGTCAGCGACAAAATCGCGCTGGAAGAAACAGTTCCCGACAAGAAAGACGATCAAGAAGAACGCGATCGTTTCAAGAAGTTCATCGAAGAGCTGAAACCCAGCGACTTCAAGGACTAAGCGACCACTCCCACGCGTTCCACCATGCGGTGATCGTAGGTGCGGGCCGGAAATTTTTTAGCGCGGCGATGTGCGCTTCCGGACGACGCGCTAAATACAGCGGAATATACGGCACCATCTCGCGAATTCGCCGCTCGACCTGCGCGTAGACGCGCGTGCGTTCGCGCGGATCGTCGCTTTGCAGACCCCGTCGTTCGCCGTCGTCGATTTGCCTATCGCAAAATCGAAAGACGTTCTCGCCTTTTGGCGGCACTCGATCGCAACCGAGATAGACGAGATTGTCGGGATCCCACGGGAGCGTATAACCCCACGTCGCCATGTCGTACTTCCCCGTCTGCACCGGACCGTCGTACGAGAAAATTTGGTCGTACGGCGACTCCTTGATGTCGAGCGCGATGCCGATAGCACGAAACCATGCTTGCAGCTGCACGGCGATGGCGCGCGCACTGGCCGAGCCGGTGACGCTATAGAACGTAAACTCGAGACGCTCGTCGCCTTTCTTCCGCACGCCGTCCGAACCGAGCTTCCAGCCGTTCTGCTCGAGCAACCGGCGTGCTGCGGCTGGATCGTACGGATATGGAGGATTATCGACGTAACCGATCGCGGTCGGAGGAACGATGTCGTGGGCGATCGCGTCGACACCGTGCGTGATCTTTGCGATTACGGCATTGAAATCGATGGCCCGTACGATCGCCTGACGAACTTCGACGTGGCGTAATCCGGTGCGGGAATCGTTGAGCGCCAAGACGGTCTCGGCGTTCCACGGCCACAGCTCCGTCACGACGCCGGGAATCGACTTGTAGAACGGAAGGCTATTGCTGGAAACGCTGGGCAAATCGACGTCGCCGGCACGCGTTTCGTTCAGCATCGTGTTTTCGTCCGGAATCTCGATAAAGCGAATTCCGTCGAGTTTCGGACGGCCGCGGAAGTAGTTCTCGTTCGCGGCGAGCTCGATGCCGCGGCCGCGTTCCCACCGGACGAACTTGAACGGTCCCGTACCGATCGGCTTTGCGTTGAACGGCGACTGGTTGATCGTCGCTTCTCCTGCGAGGAGATGCTCCGGAAGAATGACCTTGGCGCCCTCTTGCAGCGATGTGAAGAATCGCGTCACGAAAGGCGGCCAACGGTGCTTGAGATGCACCACGACCGTCCAGTCGTCCGGTGTGTCGATGCGATCGACCACCTCGTACGCCTCGCGAAAGAAAACGTTGTTGCGCGGATTCATGACGAGCCGCCAGGTAAACGCAACGTCGCGCGACGTGAACGGTTTCCCGTCGTGCCACGTCACGCCGTGCCGCAGATGGTAGAGAATCGTCTTTCCGTCTACCGAGATGCCGCCGTTCGCGAGCGTCGGGACGCCGGTCGCAAGATCGCCGATGATATGGCCTTTGTCGCCGGCGATCACGAGCGTCGAAAAGACGAGCGCCGACAGATGCTCGGTCAGGTCCATCGTCGAGAGCAACGGATTGAACTTATCGGGCTCCGAGATGTCGGCGATGCGCAAGATATTCTGATGATGCAGTATCTGCCCGCGCGTGCATGCCGCCATTGTCATCCCGAGCGTAGCGAGAACGCAAAGCGTTCGAGCGAAGTCGAGGGATAGCCTCACTTCACGTAGCGGTGATCCCGGCGTTCTGCTGCGCGCGGCGGGAGTACGAGATCGTCCACAGCACGAGCAGCAGCGTCACGCCGATCATCGAAAGAGGCGAGAGCACGACGACGAGGTTCGGCGGCAACGTGTAGGCGGCGATGACGCGTGCGATTGCATCGGCGAGGTAGCCGAGACCCCATCCCGCGGTCAACACGCGCATGCTCCTTCGAAACTGCGGGGACTGCCAACGTTTGTCCCATTCGGCGATCTTCGTTTTGTCGCCGGCGGTCGAAAAACTGGCGTCCGAACCAAAAGATCATCGGCCGCGGTGCGAGAAGCGAGAGCAAGAAGAACGCGCTGACGAGCAGCGTTCCCGACGAGCATCAGCGCGCCCAGCGGCTGCAGCCGTCGCGACCGGTACCAGCCCGCGGCGATGTCGGCGAGCGGAAAAACCGCGGCAATCGCGAGCGCGATGACGAGCGATACTCCGAACCGGTGCTGCAGCACGAGGACGAGCGCGAGCGGGAGCACGGCGCTCCACAACAAGCTGCGGTAGAGCGTTCCGAATCGCGGCGTGCTCGTCGCGCTCACGATCTATCCGCGTTCGGCCAGAATCGTGAATATCTCGCGCCGCGCGTTGTCGATGACTTGTCGAATTTTTTCGCGCGTCTGCGGGTCGAACGTCGTGAAACCTTGTCGCATCGCTTCCGCGAACTTGCGCGCGGTTTCGCGCATCTCATCCCACTCGCGCGAGCCGCCTTCTTCGGCATCGTCGCGGGGACGCTCGTCGAGCAGCGTGCGGCCCGCGCCGGTGATCTCGTAGACCCGCTTGCCGCCCGGGACTTGGCTCGTGACAAATCCGCCGTCTTCGAGCATTTGCAACGTCGGGTACACGGAGCCGGGGCTCGGGCGATAGCGTCCGCCTGAGGCTTCCTCGAGCTCTTGCATGACGTCGTAGCCGTGCATCGGCCGTTTGAGCAGCGCGCTCAGCAGCGCGTACTTCACGTCGCCACGGCGCATCCGCTGTTGTTCGCTCGCCGCTTCGAAGGCTTCCCACACACGCCGCATGCGCTTTCGATGGCGGAAGTGATGGCCGTGGCGTTCGAAATCGCGAAACATGGACTCTCTCGTTTCGTAAGATGGATGGCGGCCCGGCATATCGGGACCGAGCTATCGGCATACTATCGCGATATATCGTGATATGTCAACGAGCCCGCTAGGGGGCCAGGCCAACCACCGGCGCGTAACCACCTCGCCGGCTCATCGATAAGGAGAATAGGTGGCAAAAGAATCTGCGGAAATCGGCGTCTTCGGCGGCTCGGGATTTTACTCGCTGATCGAAAACGCGCGCGAGGCTTGGGTGGAAACCCCGTATGGCGCAGCCAGCGACAAATTTGCCTTGGGCGAAGTCGCCGGCAGGCGCGTCGCGTTTCTGCCGCGCCACGGGAAAGATCATCGCTACCCGCCGCAGAGCATCAACTACCGGGCCAACCTGTGGGCGATGAAAGAGCTCGGCGTTACGCGGATCATCGGTCCGACGGCGTGCGGCTCGCTCATTCCCGAAGTGAAGCCGGGCGATATGGTCGTGTGCGATCAAGTCGTCGACCGCACTACCGGCCGAAAAGACACCTTTTACGACGGACCGATCACCACGCACGTTTCCTTTGCCGATCCGTACTGCCCGCAGCTGCGCCCGATTGCGGTCGAGCAATTGCGAAAGCTGGGTATCACTACGCATGAAAAGGGAACGGTCGTCGTCATCCAAGGACCGCGCTTCTCGACGCGCGCCGAATCGCGTTGGTTTTCCAGCCTCGGCTGGGAGGTCATCAACATGACGCAGTATCCGGAATGCTACTTAGCGCGCGAGCTCGAGATGTGTTACGTGAACATCTCGCTCATCACGGACTACGACGTCGGACTCGAAGGCATGGCGGGCATGGAGCCCGTGTCGCACGAGGAAGTCATGAAGGTTTTCGCCAGCAACAACGAACGCGTGAAGCGCGCGATTTCCGGTATCATCGAAGCGATGCCGAAGCAGCGTAGCTGCAACTGCGGCTCGGCGCTGGCAGGAGCGCGTTTCTAAGCCATGTATTTGCAAGCGATTCCACTGCTGTTTCGTAACCCGGCGCTCATCTTAGCGCCGCTGTTTACGGCCGTGCTGGGAATCGTCGTGCAGCTATTTGCAGCGCCGTCGGGCGGCGGTTTCCTCGGATCGATCAACGGCAGCATTATGGGGCTGCTGATCTTTCTGTTCGATGCCTTCGGACTTGCAATCAGCGTCATCATCGCAGAAGCCGTTTGGCGGCGCGGCAAGGGCTCATTCGACGACGGTTGGGAAGAAGGCCGCCGCAAAGCAGGCGATATCTTTATGGCTGCGATCGGACTGAGCTTCATCATGTCGATCGCGCAGATGATCGGCGGCTTTCTCAATTCGACCATCGCAAGCATCGTATTGATGCTTTTGACGATCTTCTTCTTCATCTACACCATCCCGGCGGCAGCAATAGGCGGAATACCGGGCTTCAACTCGTTGAATACAAGCATCGAGCGTGTCAAAGAGAATTATCTTTCTGCGCTCGCGCTCATGGTGACGTTCGTCGTCATCTACGCTGGGCCGCTGTTCTTGGGCACGTACTTGTGGGCGTTCGGCGATATCGCGCACTTCTTGATCGTGGCGGTGTTGCAGGCGATCGGTCTCGCCTATTTCGCGCTCGTTCTGGCGCGCTCGTACGATCAAGCCGCATTCATTCGCCGTCGCTTCTAGCCCGCGTGGCGGTCGAAATCGTCACGGGCGACATCACCAAGCTCGACGTCGATGCAATCGTCAACGCTGCGAACGAGCGGCTGCGCGGCGGCGGGGGTGTCGACGGCGCGATCCATCGCGCGGCCGGACCCGAATTGCTCCAAGCCTGCAAGCAGTACACGCACTGTCCGACCGGTGAGGTACGCGTCACGCCCGGCTTCCGTCTCCCGGCGAAGCACGTCATTCACGCGGTCGGCCCGGTGTGGCGCGGCGGCAACGACGATGAAGATGCGCTGCTCGCGAGCGCGTACCGCAATGCGCTGGCGGCCGCAGAGCAGCTCGGCGCCGATTCGATCGCCTTTCCCGCCATCAGCACCGGCGTCTACGGCTTTCCACGCGAGCGTGCGGCAAAGATTGCGGTCGCGGAAATTCAAGAATGGCTGCAAGCAGGCAAGCAACCAGCGCGTGTCTTGCTTGTCGCATTCGATGATGAGACCCACGCGACGTATCGCCGGCTGTTGTCTGACGACCCATTCGGCTAAATCGCCGCATCCGCTGACTCGATAGATAGAGATAGCGCCGGTTCGGAGTGACCGGCACTCGCCTCAGGGGAACGGATGCCCGGAATCGGTGGACTCGGCATCGCCGACAATTTGTTGGCGAATAGCGCTGCGCTCAATTTAAATCGCACGCAGGCGGGCTTGCAGCGCTCGGCCACGCAGCTTTCTTCGGGATTGCGCATCAATAGCGCGGCCGACGATCCTTCCGGTCTTGCGATCGCAGAAAACTTGACGTCGCAGGTCAACGGCTTCGATCAGGGATCGCGCAACGTGCAAGACGCAAATAACGCCGCGACGGTCGCGGAAGGCGCACTGGGAACGATTAAGACGATCTTGCAGCGCGTGCGCCAGCTTGCCGTAGAAGCGTCGAGCGATATTCTGAGTCAAAACGATCGCGCGAGCCTGCAGACTGAAGCCAATCAGCTGCTGCTCGAGATCAACCGCATCGCGCAAAACACAAACTTCAACGGCCGGTCGCTTCTTGACGGCAGCATTGCCGGCTACCAGCCGGGACAAGACTCTTCGGCGACAATCGAGTCGAACTCGACCCTGAATACCGCCGTGCCGGGAGATCCGGCAAGCGGACAGCTCGTGACGTTTGCTTCGACCGGCGACGGCGCACCGACGCAGGAACCGCAGATCGACGTCGTGCTCCAGCAAAACGCGCTCGGCACGGGGCAAGCCGAAACGCTGCAAGTCACGAGCTCGCAGTACATCCAGCCCGGCGAAGTTTTTTCGGCTGGCAACGCTCTTGTCACCGTGCAGTCCGTTGACCCCACGAGTGGAACCATTACGGCGACCTTCTCGGCGGCTGTAGCAAGCGGCACGGTCATGCATGGCGGCGCTTGGGGCAACTCCACGAATGCGGTCGGCGCCGGCATGCAAGCCATGAATCTGGCTAGCGCCATCGGCGATGCGACGGTGCCCCTCTACGCCGGCGAAGTGTTGCAAGTCGATCCTGGCGGCGTCAACGACGTCGTCAAAGTCCAAGAGGTCCTGAGCCCGACGAGCTTCTTGGCCGACTTCGGCAGCGCCCATGCGGCCGGCGTGCAAGTGTACAGCTGGAACGGTTTTGCGGGCATTAGTCCGGCAGCGCCGGAATCGGTAACGTTCTCACTTGGTGCATCGACCGATCCGCCTCCCGTCGGCTCTCCTGCGTACATCGAAGAGAGCACGGCGTTCTTTCCACCGTCCAACGACGTACAAATCGTCGGAACCGGGACCGTCGTCTCAGTTACGCCGACGACCGAAACCGTGTTCATTCCGCAGATCACCAACCTCTTCGGTCAAACCTTCACCATCATGACCGCACTCGGGAATGCGAACGGACCGGTCGTCCCATCCAACGACGGCACGATTCAGCTCGAAGTTGTCGATAATAACGGATCCGCGGCGGTGAAAGAGACGTACTACGACACCGCCGGACAGACCGCGCAAGTGTCACCGTATCTCATCGCGCCGAATTCACGCGATATGTATTTCGACGGTACGGTCGTCGGAATCGGCAACGTCACGCTGGCCGACGTCGGTCAGAGCGCCTACGTCAAAGTGCTGCAGGCGACGGCGCCGCTGACGAATCAGCAGAACGCCCCGCTCACCATCCAGGCCGGTTCCGAGGAAGGGTCGCAGATTCAAGTCGCCATTGCCGCGACGAATACCGGCAACCTGCGGATTTCAAACACCAATTTGATGAGCTCGCTGAGCGCCGAGGATGTTATCGGTCAAATCGATTACGCGCTCGACCAAGTACTTTCACAGAGCGCTCAAATCGGCGCGATCATCGTTCGCCTAAGCGAGGAGGGCGACAACAACAATATCGCATCGGTGAACCTACAGGGCTCGGAATCCAACATCATGGACTTGAACGTGCCGCAGGCGACGACGGCGTACACCAAACTCCAAATCCTCGGCCAAGTCGGGACCAGCGTACTCGCGCAATCCAACACCAACGCGCAATCGATCCTCGCGCTGTTTAGGTAAAACTTGTCATCCCGAGCGTCGTGCCCCGCAGGGCACGAAGTCGAGGGACAGCGAAGTTCTCGCCGACTAGATCCGTGGGTGGCGGCGTTGAAGATTTTGGCGGACACCCCTTATGAGCCGGTTCCTTTTCGCGTCCTGTTAGGATCGTTGCGAGACTTACCCATTTTGCTCCGCACAGATGCTGTGCTTTATGTCGGCCTCGGAGTTGCTACAACGATTCTGAACGTCTCGATGGGCTCGCGCGGTCTGGCCGGCGTTCTTTGGCTTCTCGTGGTCGACCTGATTTTTTGAGTAGCAGCAAGACGTGTTGCGCCGTCTTTCGGCGGCCCGCAGCTGACTCTAAAGGATTCGGCAGAACGCTATTCGATAATCTCAGCCGCTATTATATTGTGCGGTGTTCCACTCTACGCTTTGGTCGTTCTCGTTCTTGCTACTCACGAGATAAACCCGTATCTAGGGCATCTCTATTGGTGGCTAGGAATGATAGCAAGCTTACTGGTCTTTGCTAAGATCGGGCCAGCCGCTTCTATCCGCATGCTGCAGCCGGAGGCGACGCGCGCAATGGCAAGATCCTGGAGAATTACCAACGGGATCGACTTTGTAAGGAATGCAGCAGCAATCTCGATACTTGTATTTGGTTATCTTCTTATTGCGGGGTTTCTATCGCGCTTCACGCCGCTATTTTCGACACCGCTTCTTCGGAGCATTACTGATTCGGTTCTCGGAACCGCATGGATTGTGCTGCTTGTTCGTACTTATATGGAACTGACGTCAACGACGCTGGCAAGGTCTGACCTCCAGACAAACTGATACGAAAAACGACGATTCTGCCCACAGCCTATGAAGATCGTTTCGCTGCCGGCATCGTAACGGCGCGTGGTTCGACTCCGGGCGCGTACCGCGCCCTCCGCTCACCATGACATAGGTGGCGTTGCCCCGCCTCCCGTGAGTTCGAAGTAAACCACACCGCTAATCGACTACAGTCCAAGCTCCGTCAATATCTCTTCGGTGTGTTCGCCGAGCTTCGGTGGATGAAGGCGTTTGCCGAGGACGTGATCGTCCATCTCCAGCGGAATTCCGGGCAACTTCGTCACGCGACCGTCGGGCAAACGCGTTTCCTCGAGCCAACCGTGCGCGTTCAAGTGCGGATCGTCGAAGAGATCGCCGGGCTTTGCGACCGGCGAGAACGGAATGTTCTCGCGCTCGAAGATTCCGGCCAGTTCCTCGAAGCGGTGCGCCTTCATGATATTCGCGACGATCGGTGAGAGCTTGTCTTTCGCGACGCAGCGAGCGTTGTTGTCGCGGAAGTCAGGATCGCCGAGCAGCTCTTCGCGGCCCATCGCGCGGCAGAATCGTTCCCACTGCTGGTCCGAGGTGATGCCGAGGAACATCGGCGTACCGTCCGCCGTCGCAAACGTTTCGTAGACGCCCCACGCCGGATAGCGAACGGTCATCGGCGGCGGCGGCGTACCCGTCATGGCTTGCGCCGCCATGTGCTGCGCGACCAGAAACGCCGCACTCTCAAAGAGCGACGCTTTCACCGTCTCGCCGCGTCCGGTCCGGTCGCGCTCGCGCAGCGCCGCAAGAATTCCGACAGCGCCGAACACGCCACCCATCAAATCGACGATCGAGGATCCGGCGCGTATCGGTTGTCCGGGAAAGCCGGTCATATACGCGAGTCCCGACATGTATTGCACGACTTCATCGAGCGCCGGCCGGCGCTCGTAGGGTCCTTGCAAGAAGCCCTTGAGCCGGCAATACACGAGCCGCGGATTGATCGCCGCGACTGCTTCTTCGCCGAAGCCGAGGCGTTCGATCGTTCCCGGCCCGTAGTTCTCGACGAGCACGTCCGAGCGCGCAAGCAATCTCTCGACGACGTCCTTGCCGCTCTGCGATTTGAGATCCACGACGAGGCTTCGCTTGCCGCGGTTGAAGCATGGGAAAAACCCGGCGGCAAAGCCGCCCAAGTATCGCGTTCGATCGCCGTCGGGCGCGGCTTCTACTTTGACGACGTCCGCGCCGAGCTCGGCGAGTACGAAGCCGCACGACGGCCCCATGATCGTGTGGCAAAACTCGACGACGCGTAGATCGCTTAGCGGCAGCATGCCGCGAGACTCATGCGCACGTACTCCGCGACGAGATGCGGCATGACGTTGGTCCGCGCAATTCGTTCGGCCTCGGTGATCGCCGCAAGCGCGCGAATGAGGTCGCTCGGTTCGGCATTCGGCAGTTTCGCGATGCTGCGCGCCTCGTCGCCCGCCAGCGGCGCGATCTCCTTGCCGGCAAGGCGCATGACGAGCCAGTCGCGCGTCAGCGTTTTGATTTGCTCCAGTCCTTCTTCGAGCGACTCGCGCACGGCCCAGCCCGCATCTTCCGCATTGCCTCCCCCGACGACGTCGTAGAACCACGCGACTGCCGCATCGCGCACTTCACGTGCTTCGCCGCCGAGCGCGGCCAGGGCACGGTCGACGCTGCCTTGCGACATCTGGGTCGCGCGGGAAATCTCTTTCGCGTCCGTATGGCCGAGCTTGCGCAGAATTTCTTCGACCTGTGCGCGCGCGAGCAGCGGAAAGCGCACTTCGATAAGACGCGAACGAATCGTCTCGAGCAGTTTGCCCGGCGCATCGGTCGTCAGCAGGAGGAGAACGCGCGGCGGCGGCTCTTCAAAGAATTTCAAAAGCGCATTGGCGGCATCGGCCGACGCAAATGCGACGTCTTCGAAGATGAAGATACGCCAGCCGTCCTCGTACGCGTGCAACGAGAATTGCCGAACGAGATCGCGAGACGTCATCGCTTCGGATTCGTGAAAGCCGGCGGCCGCGTCGGCTTCGCCGATCTTCAGCTGGGCGCTGGTCGCGAGCAAATCGGGATGCGTCCCGGCTTGCACCATCGTGCACCCCGGACAGACGCCGCAATAGCCGAGCAGCGTGTCCTTCGGCGTTTGACACAGCAGCGATTGCGCCAAGCGGTCCGCGAACGTGCGCTTCCCGACGCCGTCAGGCCCGGTGAAGAGATAGCCGTGTGCGAGACGATTGCGATCGAGCGACGAAAAGAACCGGCGCGGTCCCTCGGCGCCGACGACGTCGAAATGCATCAATGTGCCGGCGTGCGCAGGTTCGTGCCGGCGCGGCCGATCGCAGCCAATGCGCGTTCGAGCAGCGCTTGGGGAGACGCGAGGGCGTCGAGGACGACGAAACGCGTGCTCCAGCGGCGCGCCATGTCGAGATAACCGTCGCGCACGCTGCGGTGAAAATCGACCGGCTCACGCTCGATCCGATCGATTCCCGACCCGTCGCCGGTCGAGCGGCCGAGCACGCGTTGTTGCGAGGTCTCCGGGGAGAGGTCGAGCACGAAGGTGAGATCCGGCGTCAGCCCGGACGTCGCTGCCAAGCAAATTTTCAGCAGCTCCTCGATGTCGAGGCCGCGGCCGTAGCCTTGATAGGCGATCGTGGCATCGTAAAAGCGGTCGCACAAAACCGTCTTTCCGGCTCGCAGCGCCGGCCGGATGACGTCTACGCAAAGCTGGGAGCGCGAGGCGCAGAGCAGCATGACCTCAGCCATCGGCTCGATCTTTCGGGCCGGATCCAAGAACAGGGCACGGACCGATTCGCCCAAAGACGTGCCTCCCGGCTCCCGGGTCTGCAGGACGTCTACGCGGCGTTCGCGGAGTTCGCTTCCAACGAGCTCCAGCAGGGTGGACTTTCCGGAACCCTCGATCCCCTCGAAGGTGATGAACATCGCATCCTGCTTCGCGCTCTAGGTCCCGTACCCGCCCTAAGGTTAAACAGGTGAGACGTGTTATACGAACTTGCCCAGTTGTTCTCTGGAAAAGGGGCTGAGCGCCGAGCGCACAAGCGCAAAACCCTCACGTATCCCATCCGATGGATGAAGGATGAGAATACGATGATCGACGGCTTTGGCCAAGAAATTTCGGCAACCGGCGCGCTCTTCGTTCTCAAAGACAAACCGCCCACGCCCGAATTTACGGTAACGCTCAAGATCGCCGAACGCACGATGACGATCCGCGTGGCAACCGTACGGCACGATCAAGTCACGCAAGACGGAACGACGTGGCATCGCTTTGCCACGAAGTTCGCCGGCATTGCGGCGGACGATTGGGATGCGGTCGTTCGCTTCTGCAACGACATGCCGACTGAAGTGGAAAGCAAGGCGTCCGAAGAGCTGAAGTCCGTGAAACACAAAGAGGACGACGCGTTTCGTCTCTTACCGCTTGCCGTGCAGCAGCAGGTCGTCAACACGCTCATCCAGGCGAACCATCTCGCCCCGCCGGCGCCGGGTCAAGCGCCGCTTCTGCGCATGACGTATTCAGGCGTAACCAAGCGAGGCGATCAGGAAATTCATCGCTGCCACGTGCACAGCCGTCTCGAAGTCGACGGAGAGATCCGTCAGTTCGACACGACGTTCCTCATCGACGGCGCCGGCCGAGTGCAGGTGCAGTCCTCGCGCTGACGCGCGGCTAGGGCGCTGCGATCTCCGGGCCGCGGTAGATCTGCACGCGCCGGTTCGGCTCAAGGCCCGTACTGCGCGACAGCAAGCGATGGCGTTCCGCCAGCTGGTGCTGCATGCGGCGAATATACGACGTCTGCGGCGTCAGCTCGATGGCGCGATTCTCGAGCAAGACTTGATAGATCGCTTCCTCGGCCTCGCGCAATGCCAGCTCTTCCGCGTCGACCGACGGCAGATCGAAGATATCCTTAAGCGCGTTCTGGATCTGCGTCGTCGTGTTCGTTTTGATGGCGTAGATCGGAACGTTTTCGGAGGCGATCGCCTTGAGCTTCGCCGATTCTTTGCGCTCGAGCGTCTTGAGCGTCACTACGACGTCGGCGTCGTCCCATTTGCGCGCAATCGATGCATTGACGCGGAGATTCGTGACCGCACGCTCGATCTTGTTGCGCGACACGCCGTACGGAAAAATCATCATCGGCTTATCGCTCTCGGAACCCCCATCGTGCTCCACATCTTCGTGGAGATGGGACGGCGGCAGCACCTGCGTATCGGCCTGCTGCACGACGGTAACGCGACCTGCGGGGCCTCGTTCGCGAATTTCCGGCTGCGGCGAGTAACCGCGCAGCAGCGCGTCGACGACGTCGGCAACGTTGCGATGGATCGCGAGGCGTCCGCGGTCGACGATCTCGATGAGCACGTCGAACGTCGGCGGCGCTTTGCGCTCGAGCACGGTCTTGCGCGTTCCGCGACGGCGAGCTTCCTCATCCGACAACGTCACGGCTTGGATGCCGCCGAGAAGATCGGAGAGCGTTGGGTTCTTGAGAATGTTGCCGAGACTCTGGCCGTGCGCAGTGCCGATCAGCTGCACGCCGCGCTCGGCGATCGTGCGCGCGGCAAGCGCTTCGGCTTCCGTCCCGATTTCGTCGATGACGATCACTTGCGGCATGTGGTTTTCGACCGCTTCGATCATCACATGATGCTGCAGTGAGGGATCGGCAACGGGCATACGACGCGCGTGGCCGATACCGGGATGCGGCACGTCGCCGTCTCCCGCGATTTCGTTCGACGTATCGACGACGACCACACGGCGTCCGTCTTCGCTGAGAATGCGCGCGCATTCGCGCAGCATCGTCGTCTTGCCGACACCCGGGCGGCCGAGCAAGCAAATCGATTTTCCGCTGCGCACGACGTCGAGAATGATATCGATCGTGCCGTAGATCGCGCGCCCGACGCGGCACGTGAGGCCGATGATCTTTCCCGTACGATTGCGGATCGCCGAGATGCGATGCAGCGTGCGCTCGATGCCGGCGCGGTTGTCCGCACCGAACGGCGAGAGCCGCGAAGCAACGTGCGCGAGCTCTTCATGCGTGACCGGCGCATCGCTGAGAAAGACAAAGCTGTTCTCGAAGCGCGCTTCCGGCGGTCGACCAAGGTCCAGAACGACCTCGATCATCTCGTCCACGTTGGGCAGGCGCACCAACGCCTGACGGGTTGCTAGGGGGAAGATGTCTAGGAGCTGCGTGAGCTCCCAAGACGGCGAAAAGGATTCGGCGTTAACTGCCAATCGATTGCCTCATTAGAGCCGGCCACGGCTGAGACCTCACGTTGTCTATCGGTTTTCCACCACTAGTGATTGGACCCTTCCTACTGCCGGCTACCATATGTAGTATCGGTCGGCCCCCGATGAACGTCTCCTTCGGTGCCTCCCTTTTCGTCCTTACCCCGAATCGCCCTAAAGAGTGTCATCGACGCTACGCTCGCGCCGGCAGCTCTTTCACCACCCTAATCTTCTTAAGGTCGTCGTCATAGGGGCCTTGCATCCGCACGCCTGCTCGCTTCTCCAAGTGCAAATAGTCGATGATTTCTTTCGTGATCTCTTCACCCGGCGCGATCACGGGAATGCCGGGCGGATACGGCGTGATCACCTCGGCGCAAACGCGGCCGGCGCTCTGCTTGAAGGAGACGAACTCGGTCGGCGACAGGAAGGCTTCGCGCGGAGCGAGCCGCACCGGCGGCATCGGCGGAAGCTTGTACGTTCCCGATTTGAGGCGGCGCTCGAGCACGCCTGAGGGCGAGAAGATGTCGACCGGGCGATCTTCGCGCGCGAGCTCCGAGACCGCATAGACGAAATCTTCTGCGGCCTTATCCGTGGTGCCGATCGTAAAGAGCGCGACGCAGTTGAAGAGATCCGCCAGCTCGACTTGCACGTTATAGCGGCGGCGCAAGATTTCTTCGGCTTCATAACCGGTGTAACCCAAGTCTTTTACGGTGACGGTAATCTTCGTCGGATCGATTTCGTAGACGCCTTTGCCGTCGATCAGCTCGGGGCCGAAACAGTAGATTCCGGGTATCGCATTGAGCCGTTTGCGCACGTTATTTGAAACGTCGATCGTTCGCGAAAGCAGCGCTTCGCCTTGCGT
>JBOHTT010000185.1:0-9941 GCA_050733775.1 Vulcanimicrobiaceae bacterium | reverse complement strand
CCATGAGACGCTCTGGATCCCGCATGGACGCGGTCTTTTTCCTTCATAGCGCGTGTACCTCGCCACAGCAACGCCGCTCCAGGTGCGACAGATTCGCCGCCTGGCAGTGCACCAAGCCTTTGTGCGTGCAGTCATCCACACGGCCGGCCGTTCGGGCGATGCCTGAAACAAATGCGGACATCCAAAACGCAGTTTCGCGCGTTCCTTACAACGGATCACGCACAGGAGGAAAATTCATGTCTAAATCCTTGGCCGCCCTCGCGGTCATCTGTCTCTTAGGAACAGCCGGACCGGCATTCGCTCAATCTTCGATGTCCGGTTCGATGAGCGCCTCGGGGAACCCCATGGTTGGCGGCGCGCCGATGTATCCGTCGAAGAACATCGTTCAGAACGCGATGAATTCGAAAGATCATACAACACTTGTGTCTTTGGTGAAAAAGGCCGGTCTCGTGAAAACGCTCGAAGGGCCAGGTCCGTTCACCGTGTTCGCGCCGACGAATCAGGCATTCGCGAAGCTCCCGAAGGCAGCCGTTGACAAAGTCACGTCTGACGATGCTTTGCTGAAAAAGGTACTCACGTACCACGTCGTACCAGGACAGCTCACGACGGAAGACATCAAGGCGAAAATCGAAGCCGGCGGCGGCAAAGCGACGCTGAAGACGGTTGAGGGCGATCCGATCACAGCAACCATGGACGGGTCGCACATCATGTTGACCGGTGCCGGCGGTGGCAGCGCGATGATCACGATCTCGAACGTTGCGCAATCCAATGGTGAAATTCAGGTTATCAACGGCGTCCTGATGCCGTAGCACGCCCGACACCGGCCCGAATCGCAGCCGTCTCGTTGCGTTTGACGGTGAGCCGGCTGCGATAGGGGCAGAACGTAACGTGAGCAACCGTATCGCAGCGGATTCAACCGCCCGCACTTGCAGGCAAAGCCGCACCGGAAAAGAGCGGCACGTCGTGCTGCGTCATTCGATGACGACTCGCATCACTCACTGGGTCGGAACGCTCGCCTTCGTCGTGCTCACCATGAGCGGATTGCAGATTTTCGACGCGGCTCCGTATCTCGATGCGACCGACACGAACCCGCTCTTGCCGGCTACGGACGTCTGGAATCTCGCGGCTCAGGCGCACGAGCACCACCTTTTCTCAATCGCTGGCGGGGTCGCATCTTCCGGTCATCCGATGGGCGTCACGCAGCTGTTCGCCTGGCGTTTTATTACGACGGGTTGGCTTGGTTACGCGTCCGATGGCGAAGGCGGCATGACGGCGCGCGCGTTTCCCGGCTGGATCACGTTTCCCGGCTATCAGGATTTGGCTAGCGGCCGGCGGTGGCATTTCTTTTTCGCATGGATATTTGTGCTGGCCGGCGTCGCCTACTGGATTAGTGGAGGTGCGCGCAGGGATATCGGACTGATCCTCCTGCGTGTCGCCGACATGCCGAAGCTCTGGCCGATGACGCAATACTACCTCCGCTTGCGCAGCGAGCCGCCGGAATACGGAAAGTACAATCCGCTGCAGAAACTTGCCTACACGCTCGTCCTCTTCGTGCTCGCGCCGCTTATCGTCGTGACCGGTCTGGCGCTGTCACCTGGAATAGACGCCGTCGCGCATCCGCTGACGGCAATCTTCGGTGGCCGCCAATCGGCTCGGCTCTGGCACTTTTCGCTCATGCTCGCGCTGCTGGCGTTCTTCGGCGTCCATCTCGTGCTCGTGGCGACTACCGGCATCGCCAACAACATGCGCTCCATGATCACCGGGTGGTACCGATTGCGTGGTACGGAAAGCGCCGGGCCGTGAAGCGGCGGCTGTTCTTGATTTCCACGACCGTCGCGATGACGGGCTGCGCGCATGAAACCTACGTGCTCAACAATGCCGCCTGGCTTCGTGGGATCGTCGATAGCACAGAGCAGCTGAATCAGGCAATCATCGGTACTCGCGGCTTTGCAAAGCTGTACGAGGAACGCGACGTCAGTGCCGTTTTCCCGATCGACAGTCTTCCGACGCCGCAATCGGGGCGATACCGACAGTATATGCGCGACGACTTCCGGTCTTATCGCCTCTCCGTTCGCGGCGAGGTCGAGGATCCCGGGGATCTTTCGCTGCAACATCTGCGCGCAATGCGCCAACACACGCAGATCACCCGTCACGATTGCGTCGAGGGGTGGAGCGCGATCGGGAAGTGGAGCGGGATCGCGCTGCGCGACCTCCTTGCACTCGTCCGTCCAAAACGTGAGGCGCGCTTTATCGTTTTTCACTGTATGGACGCCGACCAATCCGGCGCGCCGTATTATGAAAGCTTGGATCTCGACCAGGCGATGCATCCGCAGACGTTGCTCGCGCTCGATTTCAACGGACGGCGGCTTCCGGTCGAGCACGGTGCTCCCGTCCGACTGCGCATTCCGACGCAGCTCGGTTACAAGGGCGCAAAGTGGGTGCGACGGATAGAACTCGTCACCTCCTACGCGCACGTGTACGGAGGTAAAGGAGGGTATTACGAAGACAACGGCTACGAGTGGTTCGCCGGGATGTAAGCTCAGATATCGTTTGTGAATTTGATCGCGGTCGGAAGGCCGGGTCTCATTCTTTCTACGTCACCGCTCGGTGGGTTTCGGCGGTAATCCGACAACGTGGCTAAGGTAAAACTCGGGTTTCGTTTGTAGCCCCATGCCGGTGGTGCCGTTTCTCATCTTGAGAACGTCGCCGGACTGGCCGCGCTCGCGTGCTGCATCGGCGAGATTTCCGGCAACGTCATTGCGCCAGGGCAGCTCGAGCGCGATCGGACGAACGTCGCCGTCCGGAACCAGCCAAAGATAGATCGCTTTTGGTTCGTCGAGGCGGAAGCTCAACACCGTGCCGCGCGGCACGTGCAGATACTGCAGTCGCGGAACTCCCGTGGACGCGTACCATAAGACGAACATCCCGACGACCAGAACGGCAAACGCGCCGGCGCGCAGCGCCGAGGATTTCCCGTAGATTGAGACGAGACCCGCTACAAGCGAAAGTGCAAGTAAAACGAACGCGTCGGTCATCGCTTTGCTCGGAATAAGAGAACCGGAATGTCGTTGAGGCTGCCGGGTTTGAGCTCGCCGTGCTTCATCAGCTCGAATCTCGCAACGGTGACTTCTTGACCTTGGTGCATGAGCTTCGCATCTCGTTCGAAGAGGCGATTTGAGCTGCTTGCGTCGCTGAAATAACTCTCGATCGAAACGTGCACGGGGAAGCGACGATCGTAGACGTTATATGCCACGACGTTCACGGCGTACGCACCCGGAGGCGCATTCCGGCATATCGCCATCTCTTCGTTTTGGCTGCTGGGATCGTGCTTTTGCCCTAAGTCGTCGCGCAGCAGATTGCAGTTCAGTCCCGACATGCGACGGTAGCCGATGGGGCTATCGTTGGGACCCTTCACCCACAGGTCGATGTCGCTGTTTGAGTTCCCGTCCCAGTGCATCGTGAAGATGAGATTACCTTGAATCGGTAGTGTAGGATTCGGCTTTTGGACCACAGCCACGAGCGCGAGCGTGGCCATCGCGATGAACACGACGAGCAAGGCGGTGAGCAAATCGCGATATGCCCACGAAAAGCCGCGGGACTCCGTATTGGCATTAAATCTCGGCACCGCCGCACCAGAACGCGAGCTCGCGCAGCCATGCCAGCAGAAACACTCCGAGGATGTTGGGGCTGATCGCCAACACCATCTCGCGAAAGACTTGCGCGAGCGCTTGTGGCGTTAGCTCCGTGAGATCCAGCGTCGCGAGCAGCATGCCGAGACCCGTCATTGCCAGCGCGAACATCGGCGTGCCGTTTGCAATGTGTCCCGCAGCTTTCCAGCGTCCGCGAAACGCGGCCAAGAAGCCGGCAAGACTGTAGAGCACCAGTGCTGCCAGCATGGCGACCTCGCGCGGCGTAAATGCGGAGGAAAACTGAAAGAAGCCGGTACGCCACGCGGCAAAGAGGACGCACAATCCGATCAGATTCAGCGTGATGAATCTGGGCCGCAGGCACATTCCGTGTGCGTGGCCGACAGTTCGGAGAGGCCTTGCCGCTCTCGGCAGATGGAGACTGCGGGCCATCACGGTTATTATGCCCGTCGACGCGCCTGGGAATACATGGATAGCGGCCCAAGCGACCGGGTCCGATTGGCCAATGTCCAGGCGGCTGCGGCGATTAGGAAGCTCTCTGCGAATTCGCTCCAATTTCCAAGCACCGCCGGCCGAGCGGCGATCTGTGGGATCCAGACCATCACACCGAAAAGCGCGATCATGAGGGACATCAATCGCATCGCAAGCGGTGCTTGAACGTTGACGAGCAAGGCGATTGCGGCCATTGCAAACGCAATCGTCGTCAGCATTACCCAAAACGACGGACTTTCCGGTATCCACGCCGGAACGAGGCTCGCGGTGAAGTGGAAATAGACGGCCTGAGCCGTCGCGAATGAAGCAGCGCAAAGCCCTAAACCAAGGCGTGCTACCGCCCGTGCGACCCTGGACGCGAATGCAGAAAGCGCGCCGCAGACGACACTGAACTGTTCGAAGAAGTTTCCGTACTGCACGTACGAAGCCGGTGCTGCAACGATGCCCGGGATACAGGCTAACGAGAACACCACGTACAGCGTGCCCAGAGCGATCGTCGCCGCATACGCAGTCCGCGGGTGCAGCATTCCGATTCCCGCGACAATTTCAGGAATTGCGAGCCGATGTTGCCACACGCCGCTGTCGTGCGACATCAACGCGACGACGCCAACCAGCGTCGCCGATAAGCCAAAGACGACGCGGCTCAGAGCCGGCAGCTCAGCCGTTCATGACTGGTTGGTTGCCGGCCATTGAGCCGCTCTTCCGTTTGTCGTGCTATGCACCAAACTTGGCGTTTGCAACTGCGGCATCAGCCCTTCATGCAGTTTCGCGCGCAGGAACTTCGCGCCATCGCGTCCGCGGCCTGAGACTTGCAATTCCAACCGATCGAGCACTTCGAGGGCGTCTAAGTGCGCGGACCGCACTTCGCGAGGGTCGAGAAAACTCTCCGACCGGCCCAAATGTGTTGCGCTGGTGAGGTCGATCCTGAAACCGGTCTCGCGTTCCAAGAGCGTCTCGACCTCTTCGCGATAGGCGGGGAGCTCCAAGCGGTCGGTTTCGATGTAGTTTTCCGAGAACGACATTGCGCGCAACGTCGTCGCGATCCACAGTGCCAGAAACGCGCGATACAGAAACGACACCGGCATCGTGCGAACGGCTGTGCAACACGCCCTGTGTTTGAGCGGCAGAACGCAATCCTCAGGCCGCAAGCGCAACCCTTCCAACGCAGTGGCGATCCACGGCTCGCGGTGATGCTGTGCGAGAATTCGCATCGGCATGACG
The DNA here is from genome assembly GCA_050733775.1 of Vulcanimicrobiaceae bacterium. Classification (GTDB taxonomy): domain Bacteria; phylum Vulcanimicrobiota; class Vulcanimicrobiia; order Vulcanimicrobiales; family Vulcanimicrobiaceae; genus JAFAMS01. The sequence goes on along the minus strand of JBOHTT010000185.1, from coordinate 4,581 downwards.
AGGAAATATGGATTGCTCTCTTTGGCCCACAGCCGCCAGCCTGACTCCCATTGACTGAGCGGTTCGCGCAGCACGAGGACGTGAAATGCGTCAGGAAACGTACGCTGCAGCCAGTCGATGCGGGTGAGCGAGCGGCAGAACTTGAGCACCGCAGTTTTGGTGTGTGACTCGGCCAGCTCCAAGAGCGACGTCAAGTATTCGGCCAAGCTCGCGTTCGCGTCGTGGTTTGCAAAAAACTCATCGTACGCAAATGACGGTTGAAATCCGCGCGTGCCGGGCTTGATGGGCGAGAGCAACGGCGCGTACTCTTCGAAATACGGACGCTCCGGCTCGGGATGCCGGGAATCCGATGCTCCCGGGCGCATCGCCGGCATCGTGCGCAACGTCATCGTCCCGAGTGACTCGTTGAGGGGCTCGTAGAAACCGGCGACGCCGTCACACCGGCGGAACTGCGACCAGATCCATGTCCCCGCCGTGCGCCAGCCGCAGTGAAGAAAAATATGGCGTTCTGCGCGAGAGCCCATCTCGATATAGTGTGCGCGGCGTTTCCTGTGAAATCGCTGAGATTGACGATTTCTGGAACAGTCTGTGAAAGCTTCCAAGAAAACTCGGGGGATGACAAATGTCCGAACCCCGGGAAAATTGTACCATGGCCCCGTCGACGCCGGTGGTCCCCGGCTATGTGCCGCTCGCGCTTCTGGTTGGGCTCGAGGTCGTGGCGATCGCTGCGTGGTTTTCGCTCGCCGGCGCCGCAGGGTTCCGCAAAGGTTCCGCAAGCGTCTTGAGCCTCTGCACGCGTTGCACGCGCTTGCACGGCCGAACGGAGCTCATCGGTCTTGGCGCCGACGCCGTTGCGGTCGGCGCGGTCGCGTTCCTGATCGCGCTGCCGTTTGTGGCGGCGGGTTACGAAGGCGGACTGGCTCCCGGCATCGCGTTGCTCGGCGCATCGGCTGTCGTTGCCTTCCTCGCCGTTGCGGCCGAGCTCGATTTTCTGATTCGTGCGCTGGCCGCGCGAATTTGGCCGAATCTGTCGTGGCAAACCGTCGAAGCAACGCGGATTATCGGCGGGGGTGCGCGATGGGTGGGCGTCATCTTGGCGATGTACATTTTCAAGGCGGCGTACTCGAGCGTCGGCGTCTCGGCGCTGTTCGGTGATGTCGGCAAGCGGCTTGCGACCGATCTTCCGTCAATCGCGACGCTCACAGCGGCTGCGGCAATCCTCGTGGTCGCGATGCTGGCTGCGCTGCTGTCGCGCTGGCTCGTTCCGATGATCTTCAATAGCTTGCCGACGACGCTCGCGCTCCGCCATGAGGCACCCGGGAGACGGCGATGAGGCTCGACACCTCCTTCGACACCGCGCATGCCGACGTTCAGCGGCTCATCGAGAACATCGAGCGCGTCATCGTCGGCAAGCGCGAAATCGTCGAGCTCGTCGTTGCTGCACTACTCGCGCGCGGACACGTGCTGCTCGAGGATCGTCCCGGCGTCGGTAAGACGATGCTTGCTCGCACGCTTGCGCGCTCGATCTCGTGCGAGTTCAAGCGGATCCAATGTACGCCCGATCTGCTCCCGGTCGACATCACGGGTTACGTCGATCCGCGGAAAGAAACGTTCGTTCCCGGTCCCGTTTTCGCGAACATCGTCCTTGTCGACGAGCTGAACCGCGCGATGCCGCGCACGCAAAGTGCGCTCTTGGAAGCGATGGGCGAAGGCCAAGTAAGCGTCGAGGGACGCACGCACCAGCTTCCCGATCCGTTCATCGTCATCGCAACGCAAAATCCAATCGAGCACTCAGGGGTCAACGATCTTCCCGAAGCGCAGCTGGATCGGTTTCAGATGCTGCTCTCACCTGGTTATCCCGGCGAAGACGAAGAGCTCGAGATCTTGCGCGATCGCATGACGACCGATCCTTTGAACGGCGTTCCTTCGGTGCTGTCCATCGACCGCGTGCGCGAGTTGATGGCGCTCGTTACCTCCGTCACCATCGACGAGCGTCTGCTGCGCTATATCATCGAAGCCGTGCGGCACAGCCGCAGTTCCGAGCAGCTGGTCCTTGGGGCGAGTCCGCGCGCCGCCGTGCAGCTGATGCAGCTTTCGCGTGCGTACGCGCTCGTACAGGGCCGTGCGTATGTGGTTCCCGACGATATCAAGGAGCTGTTCGTCCACGCGCTCCCGCATCGCGTCATGCCGAAGGTCATGCCCGAGTCGCTGATGAGCATGACGGAATGGAAAACGCAGATCGTCAAGCGCATCATCGACGCAGTTGAATTTCCGGCACTCACGCCGGAGACATGAACCCACCGACCCGCATCGATCTTGCGGCCGCACCGGCCGCGGGCATCGCGCTCTTTGCAGCAGCCCTCTTCGCGACGGCAATCTCGGGCGCGTTCCACCCGGAGCTGCGCCCACTCGTGCTCTTTGCGGTCGCATTCCCGCTGCTCTGGGTGGGTGCGACGACGGTGCTGTCGGTCAACACGGCGCGCTCTCTGCGCAACGAAGGCGTGCAAATTCCAACGCGCATCCGGGCGATGGGTAGTTTTCGCTTGTCGCTGACGCTGTCGCTGAATCGTCAGCTCTTTCCGGCAATCGGCGTGATGACGAAAGCCAAGTTCCGTATCGGCGACGTTGTCAGCGACCTTGGACCGTGGGCCGACATCCCGAACCTCACCGTGCGTCGCGCAGCGACGACCGTGTGGGACGTGAAAATCAAGAAGCGCGGGACGCTCTTTGTCGGACCGTTCTCGGCGTCGGTCGAGCTGCCGGGCAGTTTGGTGCGCGCCACCGCGGTTTTTGAAGAGACGCACGCCGTGAGCGTGCTGCCCGCGGAGTACCAGCTGCATCCTTTCGTCGACACCTTGCTTTCAGGCCGGCACGTCGCCGTCGGGCGCTTTCAAAAGATTCCGGTCGCGACGGAAGAGTATGTCGGCGCGCGCGAATACCGGCCGGGCGACAATCCTAAGCTGATTCACCGTGTTCTTTCATTGCGCCAGTTCGGCCCCAACGAATTTTACGTGCGCGAATTTCAAGATCCGAGCCGCGAAGACTTGAGCATCGTGCTGGATACGGCGACGCCGCTCGACGGTGACGAGATGACGCATCGCTATCGGCTCGAAAAAGCGGTGTCGTTCGTCAGCGCGCTCTGTCGCATGTTTGCCGCTCGCCGGCTCACCGTGCGTTTCGTGGCGCAACGCGGCCTGCGCGATATGTTGACCTTGCGCTTACATCCTCTCGACGTCGACATGGATCGTCTCGAACGGCAGCTGTCGCACATCGAGCTGGGCGGTGACCGGGCCACGATTGGGCGGGTGCTCATCAATGAGGTGCGACGCTTCGGCGCTTCGGTGATCTTCGTGAGCTTGCGGCCGCGCGAAGGCATCGAGCAACAGCGGCTCCCGATCGTGACGCTCACGCCGGATCACGTTCCGGTGTTCACTCGCGAGGTCGTCTGGCAGCAATGATCGACTGGCGACGTCGCGCCGATCCGGCGTTCTTCGATAAAGAGCCGCTCGTCCTGAAGACGCAAGCGCAAGTTCCGCGCTATTCCGAGGAAGAGCAAGCCGAGGTACGACTCGAGGTTTTGGCCCACGACGGCATGCTCCACGTCGTTACGACGATCGCGGCGCTTTCGGCATACCTTGCGGTGACGGCGCTCGGCACGCTCGACCCACGCGCCGATTGGCAAACGCTGTGGGCCTTCGCGGTGCTCGCGGTTGCGGGACCGCGCGCGTTGCCGTGGTGGCCGAAAGACGATGCGCGACAGACGTGGCGGCACGCGTTCCTCGGCCTTGCAATCGTTGTGGTGCCCGCGTTGTGGAGCAACGCCCAACCTGCGCTGTTCTATACCGGGATGTTGACTGCAGCGACGCTGCTGGCGACGCGGGGAGAAATCCGGCTGCTGGCCATGGCCGCTGCACTGGCCGTACTGATCGCGCACGCACTCGTAATTCAGCCCGGCGTCACCCTCGTTTCAACGCTGTTGTTGATTTTCGGCGTGCGGACGATGCTCGGCACATGGCGCGCGCAACCGCAAGTCGCAGTTCCCGTCGCGTTCGCCGCCGTGCTCGTTGCATGCACCTACTCGATCGCATTGCATGCCGCGGAGCTCTTGCGGCACGTTCCGGTGGAAATCGGTTTGCTGGCCGTAACCTATCTGTCCGTGTGCATCATGGCCGGTCGCATTCGGAACGCCGAGCTGGTCGCGCGTCCGGAAGGCGTGCTGTCGCTGCCGCAAAGCGTCGTCCCGTTGCTCGATCGATCGCATCATCATGCAGTCATCACCTGGCTCCCTTAACCCGCAGACGCAGTCTGTGCTATCCCTCGCTTTGCTGGCGCTCGTCGCGCTCGGCATTTCATTGCTGCTGGCAATTGCCGCGATGCCACGAGCAAGAATCATTACGCCCCCGGTGGGACACGGCATCGTTGCGACGCCGGCTAACCTGCCGATTCAAGTACCGCAGGCGAGCACGATACCCGCGCCCGTGCGTACCGCCGCGAAGCCCACGACGGCTCTTCTCGAACCGCTGCTGATCCCGTGGGCCATCGGCATCGACGCGCTCGCACTGCTTGGGCTCGCGGTCGTTT
>JBOHTT010000184.1:0-1871 GCA_050733775.1 Vulcanimicrobiaceae bacterium | reverse complement strand
ACGCTCCGGCGTAGCCGAGCAAAATCGGCGCGCGATCGACCAGGGTCGGGTTCCTTCTCTACGCTGCGCTGCTGCGACGCCCCGCGTACCCCCGCAGCATCCGGCAGCACCGGCGCGTGTTGGGTCGGCGTTTCCATCCCCGCCTGTGTGTGCTTATCCTAAGTCACAACCTGCATAAGATGCGCTTGATAAACGATTCTTATAGCCGCTGCCGCTAGTATGCTACAAAGGTTGTCCGTTCCGATGGCCCCTCACCTTGCGACTACGTCGTCGCTGCCGTCTTGACTTTGAGCGGGTCGATCTTGACACCAGGACCCATTGTGCTCGTCATCGTGATCGACTTCAGGTAGGTTCCCTTCGATGCAGACGGCTTCGCGCGCACGATGGCATCGAGGACCGTCGTGACGTTCTCCGCGAGCGCCTTCTCATCGAAACTGGCCTTGCCGACGATCGTGTGAATGATCGCGGCCTTGTCGAGACGATACTCGACTTTACCGGCCTTGATGTCTTTGATTGCAGCGCCGATATTCGGCGACACCGTGCCGCTCTTCGGATTCGGCATCTTCTGCGCGAGGATGCGGCCGAGATTCGAACCGACGGCGCCCATCATGTCGGGCGTTGCCACGGCGACGTCGAAATCGGCGAAGCCGCCCTTGACGCGATCGATCAGGTCCTGCTCTCCGACGATATCTGCGCCCGCCGCTTCAGCTTCCTTCGCTTTGTCGCCCTTGGCGAACGCGATGACGCGCACCGTCTGTCCGGTGCCGTGCGGTAAGCTCACCGTGCCGCGAACGTTCTGATCCGATTTCTTCGGATCGACGCCGAGACGGACGTGCAGCTCGACGGTTTCGTTGAACTTCCGATTCGCTGCGTTGCGCTTCACGATCGCTGCAGCTTCCGGCATGTCGTAGAGCTTCGTAGGATCGTAGCTCTCGAGCATCGCGCGATATTTCTTGCCTGGTTGATGCGCCATTACGAACCTACCTCGACGCCCATGTTGCGAGCAGTGCCGGCGATGATCTTCATCGCCGCGTCGATATCGTTCGCGTTGAGATCCGGCATCTTCGTTTGCGCAATCTCGCGCAGCTGCGCTTGCGTCAGCTTGCCGACCTTTTGCCGGTTCGGTTCTTTCGAGCCCGATTCGATGCCGAGCGCGCGTTTGATCAGGAACGACGCCGGCGGCGTCTTCGTAATGAACGCGAACGTGCGGTCTTCGAACACGGTGATCTCGACCGGAATGATCATGCCGGCCTGACTCTGCGTGCGCTCGTTATACTGCCGGCAGAAATCCATAATGTTCAGCGAGTAGGGTCCCAGCGCGGGCCCGACCGGCGGAGCCGGCGTCGCTTTTCCGGCTTCCAGCGCAAGGCTGATCTTGCCGGCAACTTTCTTTGCCATTCATTTCTCCTTAACGACCCAAATCGGTCTGCCCCTCGTGCCGGTGCGAAAACGGGGTCATTCTTCGCATCGACGCCCATTGAGTCGGGCGCAACCTGGGCATTGTACCAGAACCCTATAGTCTTTGTCAGCACCCTTCTTCTTATGGCAAGTCAAGCATACGCCGCCGCCGCTCTTCGCGACCTCATCGACACCGAGGAACGCTTCGGCGCGCACAATTACACGCCGCTCGACGTCGTGCTCGTGCGCGGCGAGGGCATTTGGGTTACCGACGTCGAGGGCAAGACGTATCTCGACGCGCTCAGCGCGTATTCGGCGCTCAACCTCGGACATCGTCATCCGCGCATCGTTCGCGCGCTGCTCGAGCAGGCCGAAAAGCTGACGCTCACCTCGCGCGCGTTTCGCAACGATCAGCTTCCGCTCTTTTGCGAAGAGCTGGCGACGCTCTGCAAGCTCGATACCGTGCTGCCGAT
>JBOHTT010000183.1:0-7009 GCA_050733775.1 Vulcanimicrobiaceae bacterium | reverse complement strand
ACCGTGCACGACGAGACGAAGCGCATCGAGTCTCTCGCCGATATCGCGCGTCAGTACGATCTCGACTCGATTCGCGTTCGCGTCGGCGACGAAGAAATCGAAGTCGTGCGCCGGGCGCCGACGCCGGCAGCGCCGCTTGCTGCTCAAGGCGCGCCCGCACAGGCCGGCGCGCCTGCCGCTTCGCCGCGAACGAAGATCGTGACCGCCCCGCTCGTCGGCGTATTTTATCGCTCTTCCGCTCCTGGAGAAGAGCCGTTCGTCGAGGTGGGCGACCGCGTGGAAGAGGGCGGCGTTCTCTGCACGCTCGAGGCGATGAAGATCTTCAACGAGATCACCAGCGACTACGCCGGAACCGTTACGCGCATCGTTCCGCAGAACGGCGAGCTGGTCGCGCTCGGCGACGAGCTCTTTTGGATCGAGCCGTAATGGAGTCGCGCAAGGATTTTCGCGCGCTGCTGGCAGACCGTCGCGGCTTGCTGGAAGCGCCGCATTATCAGGGCCAAGTCGAAGCGATCGCGCAGGCCGTCATCACGGCGTTTCTCAGCGGAAAGAAAGTGTTGTGGTTCGGGAACGGCGGCAGCGCCGCCGACGCGCAGCATCTCGCCGCCGAATTCAGCGGACGGTTTTTGCGCGAGCGTCCGGGATATCCGTCGGAAGCGCTGTCGGTGAATCCGTCCGCAGTCACGGCGATTTCGAACGATTACGGTTACGAGCGCGTCTTCGAGCGTCAAGTCGAAGCTTTCGCGCAACCCGGTGACGTCGTCATCGGCATAACGACGAGCGGCAACTCGCCCAACGTGGTGAGCGGTTTGCGCGCGGCGAAACGCCGCGGCGCGCTCGCGGTTGCGTTCACCGGCAACGGCGGCGGCGATATTACCGAAGTTGCCGATCTCGTGCTGCTGGGCCCAGACGGCTATTCGGCGATCGTTCAAGAAGTGCACATTACGATGGGCCATATCGTTTGCGATTTGGTCGACCAGGCGCTCGCGCATGGCGTCGGCTGAGATACTCGCGCCGCCGAGCGCGCGCGACCTTTTCGCGCGGATGCGCGGACGGCGCATCCTCGTCGTCGGCGATTTGATGGTCGACGAATGGATTTGGGGATCGGTGTCGCGGATCTCGCCGGAAGCGCCGGTTCCCGTCGTTGCCGTTCGCGAGCACACGTTCACGCTCGGGGGCGCAGGTAACGTCGCGAGCAATTTACGCGCGCTCGGTGCACACGTCACGTTCGTGGGAGTTGTGGGCGACGACGCCGAGGGCAAGCGCGCAGAAGAGTTATGCGAAACGCTGCAAGTGGATGCGGCGAGTTTGCTGCACGTCCAGGACCGGCCCACCACCCGTAAAACGCGCGTCGTCGCGCACGCGCAACAGGTCGTGCGCGCGGATTGGGAATCGACGACGGCGCTCGAGCTGGCAGATCGCGATCGCGTCGCGGCCGAAGTTGCGCGTCATGCCGCCTCATCGGACGGCGTCGTGCTTTCGGATTACGCCAAGGGTTTGTTCTCGCGCAACATCGTCGAAGCGGCGCTCGCAGCACCGGTCGTCGTCGCGGATCCCAAGCCGGCAAATATCGCGCTGTTCGGCGGCGTAACGTGCGTTGCACCGAATGCAGCCGAGGCGTTCGCCATGGCAGGTTCGGACAAAGGCGGCACGCTCGAAGCAGCAGCGCATACGCTCTTGCAGCTGCTCGATTGCCGCTACGTGCTCGTGACGCGCGGCGAAGAAGGCATGTCGCTGTTCGGCAGCGAGGGCGAGCGCTTCGACGTGCCGGCTGCAGCGCGAACGGTCTTTGACGTCAGCGGTGCCGGCGATACGGTGGCTGCGGTGTTGACGCTCGCACTCGCAGCCGGCGCACCGATTCTCTCCGCCGTGCAGCTTGCGAACTTCGCCGCCGGAGCGGTCGTCGAGAAGCTCGGCACGGCAACTGCGTCGGCCGACGAGATCGTTGCGCTGCTGGAGGCGGCGTCGTGACGTCGTCCGAGCGCGTTCTTTCGCTCGATGCCGCGCTTGCATGGCGCGAGCGCGAGCGCAGCGCCGGCCACACCGTCGTCTTTACGAATGGCGTATTCGATTTATTGCATGCGGGACACGTCGAATATCTGGAATGGGCGCGCTCGCAAGGCGATGCGCTCATCGTCGGCGTGAACGCAGATGACTCCGTGCGCAGAATCAAGGGGCCGTTGCGTCCGTTCGAGCGGTTCGAGGATCGAGCGCGCGTGCTCGCCGGTCTGCGCAGCGTCGATGCCGTCGTCGGCTTTGCAGAGCTCACCCCGGAGACGCTACTCGACCGCCTGCGACCCGACATTCACGTCAAAAGCGCGCAGTACCGGATCGAAGATCTCCCCGAGCGCACCGTCGTCGAAAGCTTTGGCGGAAAGATCTTGCTCGCTCCGCACTACAGCGGCAAGAGCACGACGGATTTAGCCGCCCGCATCAGCGGACGATGCTAAAAATCGCGTTTACCGTCAACGGTCCCGGTGAATACGCGGGCTGGCTGCGGCCGCTCTTGCACGCGCTGTACGCGCGCGATCGTGAGCTCGATGCCACGGTGTTTTTCGTTCCGGATGATTTTGCGACCGGCCGCGAGCCCGCTGTTGCGGCAAGCGAGTTTCCGCGACTCCGCATTGTTTCGCCGAACGACTACGTGCGCTTCGCACTGGGCGCGAAGCTGGAAGGTCTGCCGCAGAGCGTCGATCGCGTGCAATATCTCGGCGGCGATCTGATGCATGCGATGCGCGTGCACGGCAGACTTGGCGGCATCGCGACATCGTATAAATTTTCGCGGCCCCGCTATGCCCGCCGCTTCGCCCGCGTCTTTGCCGTGGACCAGGCGAACCGCGAGCAGCTCATCGGATGGAAAACTCCCGCGGAACGAATAGAGATCGTCGGGAACCTGGCGATTGACGGCGCTTTGCGCGATGGTCAAACGGACGATCGCTCCGCGAGTGCCTTAGCGGCGGATTCCGTCGTCATCATGCCCGGCTCGCGACGGCATGAGATCGCCAATTTGGTCCCATTCTTTTTACGCGTTGCAATGCGCTTGCGCGAGATGGATTCGTCGATTCCGGTCGTCTTCGGCATCTCGCCGTTCACGACGGCGGAAGAGCTGCGCGCGGCGCTGTCCGCCGGCGGTTTGCCGACGGTATACGGTGCGCGTGGCGGCGTCGTGCAGCGCGACGGTATCTTGTACTTCGTGACCGACGAAGGCGAGTTTCCGGCGCTCCGGCAAGGCCTTGCGGCGGCGAGCCGCGCGCGGCTTGCGGTGACGATTCCCGGGACGAAGACGATCGAGCTTGCCTCACTCGGTGTTCCCGCGCTCGTTACGGTGCCGTTCAACGCGCCCGAAGCCGTCGTGATCAACGGACCGCTCCAGTACGTCGAACGCCTGCCGTTCGTCGGCGTGCCGCTGAAGCGCGGACTGGCGCTGAAATTCTCGAAGCGCTTCGAATTTTTCGCGCAACCCAACCTCGACGCGGGTCGCGAGCTCTTTCCGGAAATCGTCGGCACGCTCACGCCTGCCATGGTCGCGCGGCGAGTATACGAAGGTTACAACGACGTTGCGTGGCGCGCGTCCGTTTCGCGCGAGGCATCGCAAATCTACGCGGCCCATGCCGGCGCGTCACAGCGCATGGCGGATGCGCTCGTTGCGGAAGCGGTTGCAGCGTGAGCGAGCTTTCGATCGTCATCGCAAGCAAAGACCGCGCCAATTTTCTGGCGCGGGCGCTGGAGTCGCTCGCACAGCAGCAGAGCACGGCGTCGTTTGAAGTAATCGTTGCCGACAATGGCTCGACCGACGCAACGCCCGAGGTCGTCGAGCGCGCGATACGTGCCGCCCCACATCCGTTGCGCCGCATCGAAGCCGGAAACGCGAACCGCGCGTTGGCGCGTAACAAAGGTATTGCCGCCGCCTCGGGGGAGCTCGTGCTCTTCGTCGACTACGATGTCTGGCTGCCGCCGAATTTCGTCGCCGCGCACGCGGCGGCGCAGCGGCGTCGCGACGGCGCGCGCCGCGCCGTGACTGGGCCGATCGTCAACGTGCCGTCATACGACGAACGTCCGCGACCCTCGCCGGCGAATTTCTCGCGCGCGTTTTTCTGCACGTGCAACGCGTCGGTGCCGAAATCCGCACTGGACGAAATCGGCGGCTTCGATGAATCGTTCGATCTCTACGGCTGGGAAGACACGGAGATCGGATTGCGTTTGCGCGACGCCGGTGTCGAGCACGCCTTCGCGTGGGAGGCGTTTCTCTATCACATCAAGCCTCCCGAACCGCTCGAAAGCGCGGTTCTGCGCACGGTCGAGAAAGCGACGATGGCTGCTCGCCTCGTGCGAAAGAATCCCAGCATGCGTACGCGCCTTGCAACGGGTGCGTATCCGCTCAATCTGCTGCGTGCGAAGCTCGTTTCGCCGTTGCTTCCGGTTTATGCGGGCGTTGCATCGAGCACCCGCTTGCCGCGGCGGCTCGTTGCTTACGCGCGCTCGCGATTACTTGACGGCGTGTACGCGAAACGCTTGGCGCGCGCGCTCGACGACGAAGGTTGTCCGAAGACCGCGCGCTGCTGATTGCCCTCGGCGGCGGCGTCGGCGACACGTTTCTTGCATCGGTGCTCGCGCGCGCGCTGCGCAAACGATTCGCAGCGGTCGACATGCTGGCGGCAAAACCGCATCGCGCCGTCCTGCAGGGCAACCCGGACATATACGACGTGCTCGAGAGCGACGATCCCGCGCAGTTACGCGGTCGCAAATACGCGGCGTCGGTTTGCACGTGGGCGACGCTCGAGAACGCACTGCTCCCTTTGCGCGCAAAGGTTCCGGTTAGAGTCGGTCAGGCGCGGCGGCTCTATTCTGCGCTCTTTACGAAGCGCGTCGTCGTTCGCAGCGAGCGGGGTGACCGCACGTCGCACTGGACGCAAATCTTGCTCGACTATACGCGCGCGCTCGGCTGCGATACCGACGATACGCAGCCGCGCGTTGCGCTGACGGACGCCGATCGCGCCGACGCGCGCCGGCTTCTGGAAAACGCGCGCGTCGACGGTCCCTTTGCGATCTTGCATCCGACGCGCGGAATTCAGAATCCGGAGCGCTGGCCGAGCGCGCCCTTCGGGCGCATCGTGAATGAGCTCGTCGAGCGCTACCGCATTCCGGTTCTGGTGACGGGATCGCAAGACGATCGCGCGTTTGTCGCGCGCATATTCGCCGAAGCGCGTACCGCGCCGCGCGAGTTTGCGCAGCGTTCCGCTGCCGCGATCAACGCCAGCGGCGCGACGTCGTTGCGCGCCTTCACGGCGCTCGCGGAGCGCGCGAAATTCGTCGTCGCAATGGATAGCGGACCGATGCATTTGGCGGCCTCGACCGGAACCCCGACCGTCGGGATTTTCGCGTTGCGCTCGGACGAGCCGCGGCGCTGGGCGCCGCTCGGCTCGCGCGCGACGGTCGCCCTTGGAACTTATCCGTGCCCGCCTTCCCATCGCAAAGAAACTTGTCCCGATTTTGCGTGCGTGCAGACCTTGCCTACAGATCCGATTATTGCGGCTGTCGACCGCCTTCTTCCCCGCGACAAGGGTTCGATTTCCGGGTAGGGAAGGGCGCCGAGTTATGTACAACGACACCGCTTCCGCGCTTCCGCAAGCATCGCAACGCCGTCTCCTCGCGGGTGCGGCGCTCGTCATCGTCATCGCTGTCGCGGGACTATTTGTCGTGAAGTGGTCGCCGTATTACGCGAAGACCTTCGTCGCCGCGACGCATCACTCGATCGGCGCTTCGATCGTTTCGGGCAAGGTTGCAGAGCCGCCGGCGGCCGGCTGGGCCTCAGCCCTCAGCTACGCAAGGTCCTACTATCTTTCCATCTGGCAGGCGCTGTTGCTCGGCTTGATCCTCGGAGCCGCGGTGCAAGTGTTCTTTCCGCGCCGTTGGATTTATCAGTTTTTGGGTAGTGTCGGCATTCGTTCGGCGGTATTAGGAGGGATATTCTCGCTCGCCGGAATGATGTGAACGTGCTGCGCGGCGACGGTCGTCGTCGGACTTCGCAGACAAAATGCATCGCTCGGCGCGGCGATGGCGTTTCTCATCGGCAACCCCATGCTCAACCCGGCGACGTTGCTCTTCATTGCGTTCGTGCTCTCCTGGCAGTTTGCGATCATTCGCTTGATACTTGGCATCACGCTGGTGCTGGTCATCGCGCTGTACGCGAATCACGCTCGCGACAGCCTCGCAGCGGGCGAGCTTCACGCACCGGAGCCGTCGCCGATTGAAGGAAGCGCATCCATAGTCCAAATGGCGGTTGCATGGCTGCGCGCATTTTGGTGGGAGTTGTACACAATCGTCCCAGGCTACATCGTTATCGTATTGGCGCTTGGCGCGGCGCGTGCGTTCCTCTTCACGCCTGCTCTGACGCTGCATAGCGGCAGCATCGTGGCGCTCGCGATTATCGCGGTCGTCGGGACCTTGTTCGTGATACCGACCGCTGGCGAAGTGCCGATCGTTCAGACGCTGATGGGACTGGGGATGGGTGTGGCGCCGGCGCTCGTTCTGCTCCTGACCCTGCCGGCAATCAGCTTGCCGACGACCTATATCGTCCGCAAGCAGTTTCCGGCGCGGATCCTTGCGGGAACGCTGGGCATCACGGTGCTCGTCGGATTCGCGGCAGGGGCCATTAGCAAAGTTTTCACAGGCAGCTAACGAAGCCGCCGCCGTGAGCCCGGCGGTAAGCATTCAGCTCTGCACGTACAACCGCGCACACTTATTGCCGCGGGTACTTGAGGCGTGTTTCGATCAGACCGTTGCACGCGGGGCCTTTGAGGTCGTGTTGGTGGACGACGGATCGAGCGACGAGACTCCGTCCGTTATCGAAGAAGCCAAGGCGCGGGCGCGCGTGGCATTTACGGCGGTCTCGCAAGCAAACTGGGGACTCGCTCGCGCGCGAAACGCGGGAATCGCAGCTTGTCGCGGCGAGCGCATCATCTCCATCGACGACGACGTGCTCCCGATGCCGAACTTCGTCGAAGAACAC
>JBOHTT010000182.1:0-5676 GCA_050733775.1 Vulcanimicrobiaceae bacterium | reverse complement strand
AATCGGGAATGCGGCGGTTCACGAAGAGCCGCCATCGGCTGCGGATGTCCGCACGCTCAACGCCGCAGCGCGCCGCGCCGATGTCGCACCGCAGCTCGGCGACGATTGGTCGATCCGCGCTCCGCGTTCGCGCGCCTTCGAAGGGGCCTTAGCTGCACTTGCACGCGATGCAATCTCGCTCTTTGCCGACGGCGACCGCCGCCTTCTGCTGCGCACGTGCGAGCAGGATGACTGCCAAGGCCTTTTCCTCGACCGGTCGCGCGGCGAACGCCGCCGCTGGTGCTCGATGTCGCGCTGCGGCAACCGCGCTAAAGCTGCCGCTTTCCGCCTGAGAAAAAAGGAAGAACAATCATGATCGCCCCCGTCCTCAAAACCACCGCCGATTTCAAAGATCGCTTACGAGATTTCGCGTGGAAGGTTTTTCTGGAACCCGCAGAGCGCGGATTGCTCCTCGGTCTCGAGACCGCGAAGCAGGCCGATGAAACGTCCGGCGACGCAATCGTCGATCGGGTCCGCTGGCTTTTGCCGGAAAGCGAACGCGGGCTACAAGTCGCCCGCGCGTACGTTGCACCTGGCTTTGGTGGGATCGAGATGCGGGACTACTTCAGCAAAGCGATCGCAACTAAGCTTCCGCGACCGCTGGAGCGGCTGCTTCTCGTCGTCGACGGCTTCGATCTGCTGGAGCCGAACGACCGCGTCGCGCACCTCGCGACGCTGCGTTTTGCGCTGCGCATGCCGAACGTCGTCGTCGCGCTCGCAAGCCGAGGTTTTCAGCTGAACGAGTGCCGTTTCTTCGACCGCATCGTCTAGGCTCCGAGTAGCGCCGTCCAGTCGCGAACGTTCGCGATTTTCACAAACTGCGAACGCTCATCCCACAATTGCGCTGCCACGGGCGCGCCGAGCGACGGCGTCGCCAGCGCGATGAATTTCTCGCGCAACAGCCCTTCTGGGAGCGGACGCTCGGGGCTGCCGAAGGGGTCCGCATGTTTGATTTCGAGCTCGCGACCGTCGCGCAGCACGAGCACCACTTCGCACGGCAAGCTGCCGCCGGAGCCGGCGCCGTGATCGACGACCGAGGCTTGGTGGACGCTCACTTTCTTCGCGAGCGCGAGAATCGACGGATTGCGCAGCGTGTCTTCCGCGTACCAGCGCGGCCCCGGGCGAACGCCGTGCAGCGCGACAGCGACGACGTACGGTATGCTGAATTCCGCGTCGACGAGCGTTGCCGGCGCAGGATCGATGAACCAATTCGCCGTCTCGTCAGGTGCGCCGACGCGAATCGCGGTAATGTCTTCCGGCTTGACGTTATGCTGCTCGCGCAACCGCAACGTCGCTTCGATAATCGTGTGCAGCCAGCGGCACGCCGGATACGGCTTGAAATGCGTCTCCAGAATCGTAAAGCGGGAGCCGAGCCCCTCGTGCAGCGCGTCCGCGTTGAAACGGTCCGAGCCGACCATGCGCCAAAAGCCGAGCTCGTTCTCGAGAATGTCGCGCGGACCGCCGAGACCGTCGCGGGCTGCGAGCGCACCGAGCACGCCCGCACGCGCCTGCTCCGCCAAATTGTTCTTGATCCAGTGTAACGGCCGCGGCCATTTCGTGATCCATACCGGCAGCGGCGACGATGCGCCGGCGTAGCCGAAAGCGTCCTGCGTTTGCGCGACGCTGAGATTCAGGAGCTTCGCCGCCGGTGCCGCGGCAGCAAATCCGAACCACGCGAAGCGCACTGCGATGTCTCGGGCGCGCTCCGGCGTCGGGGTTATCGCCGCGCCGATGCGCACCGCGACGTCGTACGCCCCCGCGATCGCCGTGATGACGTCTTCGCCGCTTACGCCCAGCATCTCGCCGATAGCCAGCGCGGCTGGGATTACCGTCGCACTCGGATGGCCGAGCAGCGTGTCTTCGTAATCGAGCGCATCGGCGTGCGCTGCGTTGACGAACGCTGCCGACACGGGATCGATTTTTCGAGCGATACCGAAGGCGGTTGAGTATCCGTCGCCCGCGATGCGTGCCGTAACGCGCGCGTACGCCTTTCCGAGATCGGTTTGCGCGCCGCCGAGCATGCACCCGATCGTGTCGAACAGCACATCGATCGCGCGTTCGCGCACGGCTTGCGGCAGATCTTCGTAGCGCAGATCGTGTAAATAATCGATGGCGCTCGTCGTGGTTTGCATCACAGCAGCTCCGGAAGACGTTCGATCAGACCTGCGAGGAGCGCTCCGCGTTCGGCGAGCGAGTCGGCGATGATGAATTGACGGCCCGCTTCATTGCCGCCGACGGCGCCCATGCCGTCGAGCGTCGGCAATCCCATCGAGGCACCGAAATTGCCGTCGGAGCCGCCGGCTTGCGTCGGCGCTTCTTCCAGTGCAAGGCCTAGCTCGGCCCCGACTTCTTGCGCGATGTTGAACATGCGGACGTTGCCG
Source organism: Vulcanimicrobiaceae bacterium (assembly GCA_050733775.1). Classification (GTDB taxonomy): domain Bacteria; phylum Vulcanimicrobiota; class Vulcanimicrobiia; order Vulcanimicrobiales; family Vulcanimicrobiaceae; genus JAFAMS01. Next base: position 3,256 of record JBOHTT010000182.1, on the reverse strand, counting down.
TCGTTGCGCGGAAACGCCGGTCGCGTGATTCCGCCGGTCATCACCGTTTTGGTTCCGGGAACGACGACCTCACCGGCGATTGCCTTCACGCTCCGTACCAGGTCTTCCGCATCTTCTTGCGTTTGCGAGCGCAAGTCGATCGACAACCAGGCCTTTGCGGCAATCGCCTGGCGCGCGGTGCCGCCTTCGACGATGCCGACATTGAGCAGCTTCTTGCGCTCCGGAACGGAGAGCTTGGAGACAGCGAGGACCTTGTGCGCGGCCTCGATGATGGCGCTCGCGCCTTTGCCGGACGTTGACGCAGCAAATTCGCCCTGCACGGTCAAATAAATCGCGCCGACGACACCGCGCGAAGTCGCGAGATGGCCGCCTTCGCGTGCCGGCTCCATGACGACTTGCCAATCGGCATTGCGGCATTCTTCTTCGATATGCTGGCGGGCGGTGGGGCTTCCGAGCTCTTCGTCGCCGCAGAGAAAAACCGTGATCGAAGCGAGCTCGTCCCAATCTGTTGCGCGCAGCGCTCGAATTGCGCCGAGCAGAACGATCCATCCGCCCTTCATGTCGTGAATGCCGGGGCCGTAGATCTTTCCGTCCTTCTCGACGACCGGATGCTCGCGAATCGTACCCGTCGGCTGCGTCGTGTCGAGATGCATGTGACACAACAGGCGCCCGCGTGCGTTCGGATTGCCGCTGCGCCGCCGCGCGATGATGTGGTCGCCGGAAGTTTGTATCGGAATAGACTCGCAGCGGAAGCCCATTTCTTGCCACGCTTGACGCATGACCGTGCCGATGCGGTCGACGCCGGCCTTGTCGCGCGAGCCGCTCTCGATCGAGCAGTAACGTTTGAGGTCGGTGACGGCTTCGCGTTGACGTCCGCGAAGTAGCTCCAGGTACGCGCGTGCGTTCGACATCACACCACCTTGCCGCCGATGACGATAGTCTCGATATCGTCACGGCCGAGCTCGAAGGCGAGCATGCGATAGTGGGGCGCGTTCAAAATCAGCAAGTCCGCGAATTTCCCTGGTGCGAGCGTTCCAATCTTATCTCCCATGCCAATGGCGTACGCCGCATTCACCGTCACGCCATTCAGTACTTCTTCGGGCGTCATTCGATACCACGCGGCCGTGAAGCCGATGCACGAATACAGCGACGGGCAATGAATGCTCGAACAAAAGTCGGTTGCGATGGCAACGGCAACACCTTCCTCCATGAATTTTCGCGCGTTGGCGCGGCGACTCGTGCGATAAACGAGCTCCGCGGCCGGAATGAGCCCCGCGATCGTCGGCGTCGCACCGACGCGTGCGATCTCTTCGTCAGGGGTAAAGGTGAGATGATCGGCGCTCACGGCGCCGTGCTTCGCCGCGAATTCCCAACCGCCCGACGACACGCCGCCGTCCGTGTGGATGCGTGCCGGCAGTCCGAATTTCTGCCCTGCCTCGACCAGCGTTGCGGCTTGGTTCTGGGAGAACGTCGTCGGGCTGCACGACACGTCATGAAAGCGCGCGATGCGTTGCGCCGCGACGCGAGGCAACATTTCTTCGATGATTTGCCGCGTGTACGCGTCGGCGTCCATGCCCCGCGGCACGACGTGCGCACCCAAGAACGTCGGTACGATCCGCAGCGGCGTGCGATTCTGCGCATCGCGCAGGAGCTCGAGATGGCGCAACTCGGTTTCCGGCGTCAGCCCGTAGCCGCTTTTTGCTTCGACGGCGGTCGTTCCGGAGCGCAAGATGAGGGCGAGGTAGTCGTCGAGCACGCGCACCAGCTCGCCGTCGCCGGCCTCGCGCGTGTCCAGCACGCTACGCCAAATGCCGCCGCCTTGCCGGATGACTTCGGCTTTGTCTGCACCGCCGAGCAAGAGCGCGTACTCGTCGTAGCGCAGGCCGGCGAAGACGGGGTGTGTGTGCGAGTCGACGAGACCAGGCAGCACGATTTTGTCTTTCGCGTCGATCGTGCGCGCTTGCGAGAGGTCGTGCTTCCTCCGGATTTCGGCGGTCGTGCCCACATCGACGATACGTCCCTCGGACGCGACGAGCGCGCCGTCCTCGATGACGTCGATACGACGTTGTTCCTCGCCGCAACGTGGACCGGCCTTGCCTTCGCCGATCGTGACGAGCTGCGTCGCGCCTAGCACCGCGAAGTCGATCACCCGAGGCTCTTCCCAACCCGCGGATCGAGGAGAGCGATTGCAATATCGGCCACCAAATTGAGCGTCACGTATACCGTCCCTACGAGCATTGCGGCGGCTTGAACCATTGGAATGTCGCGGGTCTGCGTCGATTCAAGCAGCAACTTTCCGATGCCGGGATATTGAAAGAGCACCTCGACGACGACGATGCCGCCCACGAGCCATCCCATGTTGAGGGTGAGCACGTTGATCATCGGCACCAGTGCGTTGGGCAACACGTGCCGCCACACGATGCGCCGTGCGGGCAGACCGCGCAATTTCGCCATTTGCACGAAGTCCGCATTGAGCACATCCATCGTCGCCGAGCGCATCGTGCGCAGAATGTACGCGCCGGTCACCGGCACCACGGTGATGACGGGCAATACCAGCATGCGCGCCCACTCGCCGAAACCGCTAGCCGCGCCCACGAGACTGAGCGCCGGAAACGCGGGAATGACGATCGCAAAGATCCAGATCAACAGCGCGCCGAGGACGAATTCCGGCATCGACAACGCGAGAAAGCTGAGCACGAGAATGACGCGATCGAGAAAGCGTCCCGCGCGCAGCGCAGCGCACAGGCCGAAGAATACCGCGGTGGAGATCATGACGACGCTGCCGACCGATGCGAGGATCAGCGAGCGGAGGAAAGCTGCGGCGACCGTCGGCCACACGGGCTGATTGGATTGCAGAGAGTCGCCGAAATCGAGGTGCACGGCACCGCCCAGCCACTGCACATATCGCAGCGCGGGAGGCACGTCGAGATGCAAGCGTTGGGTCATTGCGGCGCGTGCGTCGGGCGTCGTGTTTTGTCCGAGCACGACGTCGACGACGTTTCCCGGGAGCACCGTCGTTGCGGCGAAGACGACGATACTGAGCACGAGCAACACCAAGAGCGAAAAGGCCAGGCGCATACCCAGCCATCGAAAGAGTGGCCACGTTCCGGATGGTGCGCGCTCCGTGGAGGCGCCGTACGCCTCCACGGAATCGCTTCCGGCTGCGTGCACGTTTAGCCGCCCAGTGCGAGTTTCCAAAATTCGCGATTCGTCGCGATCGGGTTACCTTGGTAGCCCATCACGCTATTGGAGCTGT
>JBOHTT010000181.1:0-1760 GCA_050733775.1 Vulcanimicrobiaceae bacterium | reverse complement strand
GCTTTTACACCCTCCGTACGTCGGCGCGCTCTTGCGGCATCCGTGGCAAGCCGTGCGCAATCGCCTGCTCCGCGCGTTCAGCGATGCGGGTTTCGGGGACATCGGACCGCCGCACTTTAGCGTGATCCAATACCCGCCGCCGGACGGCGTCCGGCCGATCGATATTGCGGCGAAAGCACAGATATCGAAGCAAGCCGCGAACTACCTCATCTCGCAGTTAGAGTCGAACGGTTACCTAGAGCGGCGCACCGTGCCCGGAAAGGGCCGGCTCGTCTTCCTCACCGCCAAAGGCAGAAAAGTCGCTGTTGTAGCCATTGCCACGATACAAACGATCGAGCGCGAGTGGCAACGTGCTCTCGGCCGCGAACGGTATCGCGCTTTTCGCGAGAGCTTGGTAAAGCTCGGCGAGCTTACTCAACCCGATCGCGATACCGGACCCTAATGCGCAGCGGGTACGAAGCTGCAGCGTACGGGGACGGTCGGCGTAATCGCGGTTTTGGCCGTAACGGAGACGACGATCGCGCCGCAGAGATCGGTTCGCCAGACGCGTACGTGCGCAGCACTCAAAGCCTCCAGCGTCTCCGGCGCAGGATGGTGATAGAGGTTGTGCCGGCCGTCGGAGATCACGGCATCGTGCGCGCCGACGGCTCGTAGAAACTCGAGACTTGAGGCATAGCGGCTGCCGTGATGGCCTACTTTGAGCAGATCGGCGCGCACGTCGGCGTGAGCGGCGAGCAAGATGCGCTCCGCCACCTTTCCGGCATCGCCCATGAACAGTGCGCGGAACGGCCACACGCGACCGCAGGTGCATTCGAGCATCGCGACCAGCGAGTTTTCGTTGATTTCATCCTTCGGATCGTCGACGGGCATGTTCGTTCCGGTGAGAAAGCGCAGCGTAACGCCGTCGCCCGTACGCCATACGTCGCCGGCACGCGGCGCCACGACGCGAACGTGCCGGCGCTGCGCTTCATCTAACGCGTCGCGATAGGCGTGCCCGCCGTACTCCTGGCCGCCGTCGAAGAACGCGTCGGCTCCGAGCGTCCGAAGAATCGGCGCCACGCCGCCAACGTGGTCTCCATGTGGATGCGTGAGCAAAATCGCGTCGACGTGGTGGATACCTTGCCGGATCAGAAACGGCACGACGATCCGCTCGCCGACCGCTTCCGCGAGGGAGGTGCCGTCGTCGCTCTTCCCGCGCTCGAGCTTGCCGCCGGTGTCGATCATGAGCGCGTGACCGCGCGGCGTCTGGATCAGGATCGCATCGCCTTGACCGACGTCGATGACGGTGATGCGCAGGTCGTTGCGCGCCGGCCTCGGCGGCCACAACACGAGAACGCACGCCATCACGATAGTGGCGAAGGCTGCAAGACGCCTCATCCTGCATCCTCAATCGCGACGAATCGCGCTCGCGGCTAGATCAAACCCACCGCAAACAAAGCAATCTGCGATGCCGTATGCCGGCCTATTGTCGCGTGTCTACGACGAAGCAAGAACAAGAAGCCTTCACGTCTCACGAATCGACAGACAGTTACGATCTGGTGGCGAGGGCGGTGTCTAGCAATTTTGCTAGCTAATCGCGGAAGATAAAGTTGTCTGCCACGCTAGCAAAGCGGCACGTTGAGTTGCTCAATGTTAGGCGTCGAGTTATGCTGAATTGAGGGTGAATATAAAAGTCATCTACGGAATGCATGGCATCGTCATGCAGACAGTTTGTACCTTGCTCCGGCGATACTGTCGCGCCGACGCACGATCTCTTGCAC
>JBOHTT010000180.1:0-2101 GCA_050733775.1 Vulcanimicrobiaceae bacterium | reverse complement strand
GGTCGCCTCTTAGTTATTGTTGTTGAGTGCGTTGCGCAGAAAATTGCGGAAGAGTTAAAATCCGACGTCGCTTTCGAGCGGCGTTTCAAGTGCGTGCACCGCGATCGGCCGCTGGCTTTGAATGATCTCCCAATCGCCGGGCAGTCGCTGTCCGACTTCATAAGGACGGTCGCCGACTTGACCGTCTAAGAAATCCATCTTGTCCCAACCGAGACGTGATTCGTCTCCGCGATCCCACGGATCGATCGACTTCCCGAACATACGCCATCCATAGATGATGCTGTGCGTATCGTCGACGGGAACGTACCAGCGTGCCATGTGGACGCGGTGGAAGAGCCGTCGCTCCTCGCCGGTCTCAAACAAGCACGCATGCTGACTGATGTTCGGAACGATCAGATCGTTGATTCGCACCCACACGAGCTCGTCGTCCATGCGCCGGTTGGCGATGAACACGATTGCGGTGTTGTTCCGCACGGCCATGTAGTCCATGATCGGGAACGTCGTGAACGAGGGGAGCGCCAGTCGCTCCCAACCCGACCCCGCCGGGGGATTGCCGGCGTACAAGAACGCCGGGTTGTGCAAAAACGCCGTGTGCATCTGGTCGGCGATGTTGTCGATGACTTGGAGCCAATTGCACGGGAAAACGTTCGAAAACGGAACGAGCCGAACGTCGTCATACTTCTCGAACGCGTCGTACTCCGGGAACTTCGGCAGTTCCGAAGGCGGCCCCATGTACGCAAAGACGAGGCCCTCGCGTTCGAATGCGGGATACGCTCCGAGGCTGCGCCGTTGGCGCAATCGTGCGCCGCGGTCGCGCTCTGCCGGCGCATCGAGGATCGTGCCGTCTTCACAGTAATGCATGCCGTGATACGAGCAGCGAATGCCCTTGTCTTGAACGATCGCGTATTCGAGCGATGCGCCGCGATGGCAGCAGTGACGCTGCAGAACTCCAACCGTTCCCGACCTGTCGCGATAAGCAATCAAGTCTTCGCCCATGATGCGAATCGGGTGCGGCACGTCGGTGAGCTGCTCCGACATGCACACAGGTTGCCAAAAGCGGCGCATGTACTCGCCGAGCGGCGTGCCGCGTCCCGTATGCGTGATCTGCGGATCGTGCGGCGGGACCTCGGTCTTGTAGTAGCCGCTATACGGAGCCATCTCCGTCGTCCGGTCGTTTTTGCCGTTGCGTCCGGTCGGCATGTCGTGCGCCCCCTCGTCGCAACAGAATCGTAGCGCTGCTGAATTCGAAAAACAAGACTTGATATCGAAGTACGAATCGGTTAGTCTCGTTACATGAGACAAAGTAGCCTACTCGGGCGTGCGGTGGACGTCGTCGAGTACGTCGTCCAGACCGGCCGGACCGTTTCCGTCGCCGAGCTTACGCGGGCCCTGGATCTGCCCAAGCCCTCGGCGCACCGGATTTGCGCGACCCTCGCGGAGCTGCGATTGCTGGCCCGCGATCCCAGAGCTCGGGGCGTGACGGTTGGCCCGCGACTTGCACGGCTCGCGCTCGACGCGCTGCTCGCGTCAACCGAAGACGGACCTCGGCGACGCATCTTGCGCGCCGTCGTCGAAGATGCCGGCGAAACGTGCACGCTGACGGTCATCGATGGCGATCGAGTGCTGTGTCTGGATCGCGTGGAATCGGCGAATCCATTACAAGTCCAGCTCTACGCCGGATCTCACGTACCGCTGCACTGCACTGCGAGCGGAAAATTGCTGCTGGCATTCATGGCAAAAGCAAAACGAAACAAGTTGCTGCACGCTGTTGCGCTCAAGCCGCACACCTCGAACACGATCGTCACATTACCGGCTCTCGAAGACGAGCTCGAGAAAATTCGTAAGGCCAAGGTCAGCACCGACAACGAGGAGTTCTTTCCGGGCCTTGCCGCCGTGGCGGTTCCGATCTTCAACGCGCGTCGCACGGTGTGCGCAGCGTTATCGCTGAACGCTCCGGCTGCGCGCATGCATACGTCGGACGCGCAGAAACTCAGTGCGCTTCAAAAGGGCGCAGAGGCTATGTCCGCGTTCCTTTCAAGCTGACCATACGCGCTCGGCACCGACCCACGTCTCGCGGACCGGAATCTTTGCGATATTTTGC
>JBOHTT010000179.1:0-6786 GCA_050733775.1 Vulcanimicrobiaceae bacterium | reverse complement strand
CCCATACATCGGACCCGTCATCATAAGAGCAAAGTCAATATTCTCCGAGAGGGCCCGTAACAACATCACAGCAGATCGAGGGCGTCGACCTCCGGCATGAAGCCCTGCTCGGCGAGCCACGCACCGTCGTAGAGCTTTGAGCGATAGCGCTCGCCACCGTCGCAGAGGATCGTGCACACGAGGCTGTCTTTCGGCAGCGTTTTCGCATAGCGTGCAGCCGCAACGACGTTGAGCGCAGCAGAGCCGCCGACGTACAGGCCTTCGTTACGCAGCAGCCAGTGCGCCATCGCAATCCACGCCCGATCCTCGACGCGTATTGCATCGTCGAGGGGCGTGTCCTTGAAGTTCTCGGTGATGCGGCGGATGCCGATGCCCTCGACCTCGGAGTCGCCTTCGGCGACGAGCTGGCCGTTCTTGACGTACGAGTAGATTGCCGAACCCATGGGATCGGCGGCGACCGTCTTGATTTTCGGATCGTGTGTCTTCAGCGCGCGGGAGACGCCGCCGAGCGTTCCGCCGGTCCCCGTCGCGGTCACGAATGCTTTGAGCGAAGAACCGAATGCGTTCCAAATTTCTTGACCGGTCGTTGCTTCGTGCACCTGACGGTTCGCCGTGTTATTGAACTGATCGGCCCAGATCGCATTCGGCGTCTGCTCCGCGGTCCGGCGCGCCAGATGATAGTAATTTTGGTCGTTGGTGAAGGGCACGCTCTTCACGACCCGCACGTCGGCGCCGAATATCTTCAGCATCGCGATCTTTTCGGCGGACTGGTCGTCCGGGATGAAGATGATCGTGCGATACCCGCGCGAATTCGCGAGCAGCGCGAGCGCAAGGCCCGTATTTCCGGCGGTGCCCTCCACGATCGTGCCGCCGGGTTTCAGGCGACCCTCGCGTTCGGCGGCATCGACGATGCCGACCGCGGCGCGATCCTTCACCGATCCGCCGGGATTCATGAACTCTGCTTTGCCGACGATCGTACGGCCGATCGCAGCCGAGAGCTTCTCTAAGACAATATGTGGCGTGTTGCCGACCGTTCCGGCAAATCCACGCCGTACCGCGATGTCCGACGTCATTTTCCTCACCCTAACAGGGGTGCAGGGTTTGTGCCGCTAGGCGCTTTGGTCCTTCGGGCGCTCCGCGTAGACCAGCGTCGGTTGCTCGCGTTTCTCGATGACGTCTTTCGTGACGACGCACTTCTTGACGCCCTGCAGCGACGGCAGATCGTACATGACGTCCAGCATGACTTCCTCGAGAATCGAGCGGAGGCCGCGCGCGCCGGTTTTGCGGCCTTGCGCCTTGATGGCAATGGCGACGAGCGCATCTTTGGTGAACGTCAGCTCCACGCCGTCCATGCCCAAGATCTTTTGGAATTGCCGCACGAGTGCGTTGCGCGGCTCGACCAGGATCCGGCGCAGGGCCAGCTCGTCGAGGGCGTCGAGCGTCACGACGATCGGCAAACGGCCGATGAACTCCGGAATGAGCCCGAACTTCAGTAAGTCTTCGGGCATGAGTTGCTGCAGGAGACGGCCGGTGCGGGAATCGCTGCGCTTGGACTCCGGATTGGACCGGAAACCGAGCGCGTTGCTCGCCACACGCGACTCGATGATCTTCTCCAGACCGTCGAATGCGCCGCCGCAGATGAACAGCACGTTCGTCGTGTCGATCTGGATGAATTCTTGATGCGGATGCTTACGGCCGCCCTGCGGCGGAACGTTGGCGGTGGTGCCTTCCAGAATCTTGAGCAACGCCTGTTGCACGCCTTCGCCGGATACGTCGCGCGTAATCGACGGGTTTTCACTCTTGCGCGCGATCTTGTCGATCTCGTCGATGTAGACGATGCCTTTTTCGGCGCGCTTCACGTCGTAGTCGGCGGCTTGAATGAGTTTGAGTAGAATGTTCTCGACGTCTTCCCCGACGTAGCCCGCTTCGGTAAGCGAGGTCGCATCGGCCATTGCCAGCGGCACGTCGAGAATCTTTGCGAGCGTCTGCGCGAGATACGTCTTGCCCGATCCCGTTGGACCGACCAATAAGATGTTCGACTTCTGCAGCTCGACGTCGTCGCTGGAGCTGCCCGCATTGACGCGCTTGTAGTGATTGTAGACGGCAACCGCCAGCGATTTCTTTGCGCGCTCCTGACCGATGACGTACTGGTTCAGGATGTGGTTGATTTCTTTCGGCTTCGGGATGTTCCGCAGCCGCAGATTCTCATCGACGTTCTTGTAGAGCTCTTCTTCGATGATCTCGTTGCAGAGCTCGATACACTCGTCGCAAATATAAACACCGGGTCCCGCGATCAACTTCCTAACTTGCTCCTGCGATTTGCCGCAGAAGCTGCACTTTAGCTGACCTTTTTCGTCGCCGAAACGGAACATTGCGTACCTATTGTAGCGGTGAGCTGCTCGGGGTTACGGTACGTGACTCTTTTTTGATGATCGCGTCGACGAGGCCGTAGTCCACAGCCTCCTGTGCGGTCATGTAGTAGTCGCGCTCGATATCCTTGAGAATCTGGTCGATCGGTTTCTTCGTGTGCGTCTCGTAGATGCCCGCGAGCGTGCGCCGCGTCGCAATGAGGTCGCGGGCATGGATTTCTATGTCTGTCGCTTGGCCACCCACTTGCGAGACCCAGGGCTGATGGATGAGGATCTTGGAAAACGGCAGCGCGAAGCGCTTTGTGGCCGCGCCGCCGGTTAGCAGGATCGATGCCATCGAGGCCGCCATGCCGGCGCAGATCGTGGCCACGTCCGGACGGATAACCTGCATCGTGTCGTAGACCGCGAGTCCCGCCGTCACGCTACCCCCCGGACTGTTGATGTACATGTCGATGTCTTTATCCGGGTCTTCTTTCTCGAGGAACAGCAGTTGCGCGATGATGAGGTTAGCGAGACCGTCGTCGATCGGTCCTCCGACGAAGACGATCCGCTCTTTGAGCAGACGCGAATAAATATCGAACGCACGTTCACCGCGCGCGGTCTGCTCGACGACCATCGGGACAAGGTGACCCATCAAATCTCCTGTAGCTTGACGCCCCTACAGACTACGCCGTCGCCTGGGGGGTTGCCGGAACGACGCTGGCGGCGTCCATAAGCATATCGATCGTCTTCGTTCGAATGATGTCGGCGGCCAGGTTGCCCAGGTTCGGCGCCAGGAGCTCAAGCATCCGTTCCTTGGGCTGGCGGTATTGGGCAGCAAGCTGCTCGAGCGCGCGCTCGAGGTCTTCAGGGGTCGCGTCGATCCCTTCGGCGCGCGCGATCGCCCCCAGCAGTAATGAGGTCTTGACCCGGCGCTCGGCTTCGGGCTGGAAGGTGCCGCGCAGCTCGCTCTCCGTCTTTCCGATGTCGCGCTGATACTCGTTCCACTTCCGCTGCGACTCCGCGCTCGCGTCTTCGCCCTGCAGCGTGAGCTGCTCGGGGCTCTCGCCGTAGGTACGCTCGACCCAATTGCGCGTGTCGGCAAGGAGCGTGTCCATCTCGTGCTCGACGAGAACCTGGGGCAGCGGGAAGTCATGCATGTCGAGGACCTTGTCGACGACGTGCGCCGCCATGGTGCGGCGCGCTTTTGTTTTGGCAACCGTGTTCAGACGCTCGCGCAATTCCATCTTCAGCTCGAGCAACGTCATCGAACGTCCCGCGACGCGTTCGGCAAAGGCGTCGTCGACCGGCGGGAGCTCGCGCTCCTTGACTTCGTGAACCGTTACGGCAAAAACCGCATTCTTGCCCGCCAGATCGGTTTTTGGAAAATCGGCCGGGAATGTGACGTCGAGCTGTTTGCTCTCGCCGGCCTTCATGCCGATGATGCCCTCGATGAAGCCGGGGATGAAGCGGCCTTCCTCGATCTCCGTCGGCGACTGTTCGGCTTTGCCGCCTTCAAACGAGACGCCGTCGATTTTGCCTTCGTAGTCAAGCGTCGCGATGTCGCCCATCCGGACGGCCCGATCGACCGGCACGAGTACGGCAGCTTCACGCCGCAATGCCTCAAGACTCGCGCTCACGTCCTCGTCGTCCGCCGTCTCGCGCTCGCCTGCAATCTCCACGCCCTTATACTGGCCGAGCGCGATTTCCGTACGAATTGCAACGGTTGCTTTTACGCGCACGGACGAGTCTTCGCCGTCGGGAGGAAGAAACTCGATGTCGGGACTCGCGACCGGGTAAAGATCGAGTTCTTCGATAGCTTTCGAATACGCACGCGGCACGACGTCGTCAAGCGCGCGCTCTTCAATGAGCCCGCGCCCGTAGTGCTGCTCGAAAATTCCGCGCGGTACTTTGCCCGGACGAAAGCCGGGGATCTTCGCGCGCTTTGCAAGCTCACGATACGCGTGGTTGCGAGCCTTCTCGAGGTCGTCGGGAGAAATCGCGATCTCGACCTCTACGCGTGTGGGATCGAGTTGTTTAACAGTGGCGCTCACGGCGTTTAGAAGGCGACCTCCGAGGCTTCGAGATGAATGGCTGGAGCGGAAGACGAGACTTGAACTCGCGACCCTCGCCTTGGCAAGGCGATGCTCTACCACTGAGCTACTTCCGCTTGGTCCGCGGCCCCAGGCCCATCGTGGGCACGCAGAGACTCGAACTCTGACGGGTTGCCCCACTGGAACCTAAATCAAGCGCGTCTGCCAATTCCGCCACGTGCCCCCGAGGACCCGCGGTGGACGTTCGGGAGTATACGGAACCTTTCCGGTGACCGTCAAGGAAGGCGGCGTAAAGTGGCTGCATAGATGGAAGGCGAGCAGCCCCCCGGCGCCGTTCAGCGGTTAGCGCGTAACGCCGACCCGATTCCCGCGACCGCCAGACTGAGGCATGAAGGACGGGCGGCGCGGCAGCATCTTTGCCGAGAGCGCTTTCGCCGACGCCGCAGCCTTGCACGTCACGGCGATCCGGCCGATCCGATTATCGCCCGGCGCAGTCCGGTCGGCGACCTCGATGTCGACGAATCCGGCGGCGGCCAACATCTCGCGCAGGCACGGTTCGTTCGGCGACCACCAATTCGACGGGTTGTCGTCGAGCGTCGCACCGGGATGAAAGAGCATGAGGGGCGTGGCTTCGCTCGCACAGTAGATGGACGTTTCGAGGAATAGCTGCGCGCCGGGCCTGCAGAGTTTGCGCAAGCGAAAGAGTAGCGACATCGGGTTCTCGACGTGGTACATGACGCCGGCGCAGTGCACGACGTCGAATTCGGGCAGCTCGAGAAGCTTTTCCGAAAACACATCAAGTTGAACGAAGGAAAAGCCTGAACGCTCGATGTTGCCTGTGAGATCCGGCGACGTGCAGTAGTCCACACCGAGAACGAAATCGGCACCGCGCTTCACCGCCTCCGCGCAGACGTCGCCCTCCCAGCAGCCAATATCGACGAACGACTTACCCGTCAGGTCCGCGGGTAGTCCGTGGGCATCCCATTGCGTTCGCATGGCGTGCCTCGTTCAACAAGAGGGGATGGTGCACCGCGAGGGACTTGAACCCCCAACCAATTGATTAAGAGTCAACTGCTCTACCATTGAGCTAGCGGTGCACGCGCGTTTGGTTCACCAGCCGAGGGCGTGGGCCTTTCAGGAAGCCGGCGCGAACGCGACCTCATGATTATACCCGAACGGGCAAGCATCGTCGTCTTGCACGGCGCGATGGGTTCGGCGGCGACCATGAAACCATTGGTCGACGAGCTCGAGCGTTTCGTTCGCGTGCGTGCGATCGACTTGATCGCGCACGGCGGGCGCCCCATACCGGAACGATTGTCGATTCCGGATATGGCTGACGATGCGCTCGCGCAGATCGGCGAGAGCGATGGAACGCCCACGTTTGTGTTCGGCTATAGCGCGGGAGCGCTCGTCGCGCTGCGCTTGGCGCGGTATACTCCGGAGCGCTTCGCCGGCATGTGCACGCTCGCCGCAAAATACGTTTTCGACCAAACGACGATCGCGCATTGGACGCACGCCGCCACCCCCGAGCGGCTCAAACGCCCGGAGCTCAAACGCGATTCGGTGCTCGCCGAGCGCCATGCCCCGCAGGACTGGACCGAGCTCGCGGACGTCATCTGCAGGATGTTCCGGGACTGGGCTCTACATCCGCCGGTAACGACGGAAGAGCTGCAACGCATCTCGCTCCCCGCGCTGATGTTCTGCTCCGACAAAGACCAGCTCGTTTCCGTCGATGAGACGCGCGCGCTCGGCGCGCTCATCCCGAACAGTAGCGTCGTCTTCTTCCGCGGACAATCGCACCCGCTCGAGATCGTTCCCGTCGCGCCTATAGCGAAAGCGATCGGCGATTGGATCGGACAAGTAAGCGCGGCGCCTGCTTAACGCGGCGCCGCACATAACCTATGCGCCCTGCGCGACTCGAACGCGCGACAAACGGCTTAAAAGGCCGCTGCTCTACCGGCTGAGCTAAGGGCGCAACACCAAGCAACTATACTCAGGATGAAAATCGAGTGCAAGCATATCGGTATCTTCCCGGTCCTCTTTCCCCTTTGTCGCCAAGGGAACACGCCGATTATGCCAATTCAACTGAATTCGCGTCCGGCGTCGATGGCAATTTCCACAGCGGACGTCGCACTTCGCGATCTCGTTGATTAGTACGGGCAACGAGGCAGGTCTGTTGACTAGCTCGCAGATACCTGCCGATTTTCGACCACGTACATGATCGAATTCGAGGACATCGAGATCCCATTCACCGCAGTCAACACACGGATGCTCGAGCAAGTAATCGACAACACAACGTTGGTTCCTCCGAATGTAATCGGCCTTGAACGGCTGCCAGGCTTGGCGAAGCACGTTGGTACGATAATGGTATCGCATCTTGTAGT
>JBOHTT010000178.1:0-3829 GCA_050733775.1 Vulcanimicrobiaceae bacterium | reverse complement strand
CGAACGATTCTTTTGCCATCGGCAGCGCATCGTGCACATCGTGCTCGTTTGGATCGATCTGAACGAGGTGCGCGCCGCGTTCGCGTAACCAGGCGGCATGTTCGTCTTCGCGGTCTCCGACGTGCAGCACGTCGAGGTTGCGCACTTCACCCGCGAGCGCCCGAATGGCGGGACGCTCGTAATCTTTATACGGCGATTCCGTGCCGGCGATCGCTCCAGCGTAAGTGCGCGCGCGCCCGTTCCGCGATGGCGAGTCCCTGCGCCACGTCGGAAGCGAGGACCGTGAAGTGACCCATCTTGCGGCGCAGCGCCGCCTCGGTCTTACCGTAAAGATGCAGTTTGAGGTCTGGTTCGCGCAGCACGTCCTCGATCCCGTCCAAATAGTCACCGGTGCCGTTGCCGAGGATATTCACCATGACTGCCGCCCCAACGTGCATGTGCGGTTCGACCAGCGGCAAATCGCAAATCGCGCGGATGTGCGCTTCGTGCTGCGAGATCTGCGTCGCATCGAGCGAGTAATGACCGCTGTTGTGCACGCGCGGCGCGATCTCGTTGACCAGTATCTCACCGCTCTCGAGCCAAAAGAACTCGACCGCAAACGCCCCGACGATTTCCAGCGCGCGGCCGATTTCGAGCGCGATCTCTCGGGCGCGATCGGCGTCTTTCTCCGGAATGCGCGCCGGCACGATCGTCGTCGAGAGCACGCCGTGATCGTGCACGTTCTCGGTGACGGGAAAGGTCACCATCTCGCCCTGGGCGTTGCGCGCCGTGATGATCGCGAGCTCTTTATCAAAGGGAACCATGCGCTCGAAAATCAGCGGCCGCCATTGTGCCTCGGCAAGCGCTTCGCGCGCTTGATCGCGCGAGCGCACGACCCACTGCCCTTTGCCGTCGTAGCCGCCGGTCGTCAATTTCACGACCGCAGGAAAACCGACGGCATTGCCGGTGCGGATCATCTCCTCGCCCTTCGTCACCGCGCCAAAATCGGGCACCGGAATCCCGATCTCGCGCAGAAATGTCTTTTCGAAAATGCGGTCTTGCGTGATGCGCAAGACATCGGCATCCGGACGCACGACGCGATGCTCCGCTTCGAGTCGCTCGACCGACTCGCGCGGAATGTTCTCGAACTCATACGTAACGACGTCGCTGCGCTCGCCGAGATCCGAGACGGCGGCCGCGTCGTCGTAAGCGGCGATGATTTGATCGTCAGCAACTTGCCCGCACGGCGAGTCCGGAACCGGATCGAGCGTGATCACGTGATAGCCCATCCGTTTAGCTTCCAACGTCAACATGCGCCCGAGCTGACCGCCGCCCAGGATTCCAATCGTCGTGAAATTCATAATTTGGTGGCTTCGACCTCAGCTCGTGCGGCGTCGATGCGCGAGCGCAAACGCTCTTCAAGTTTCGCATCAGAAAGTGCAAGAATGCGCGCGGCGTAGAGCGCGGCGTTGGCGGCTCCGCCGATTGCCATCGTCGCAACCGGAACGCCGGACGGCATTTGCGCGATCGACAAGAGCGAATCGAGGCCCTTGAGCGATTTCGATTCGACCGGCACGCCGATGACGGGCACCGTCGTTTTCGTCGCGACCATGCCGGGAAGATGCGCGGCTCCGCCTGCGCCTGCGATGATGACGCGCAAGCCACGCTCGGCGGCAGTCGATGCATATTGGTACATAAGGTCGGGCGTGCGGTGTGCCGAAACGACGCGCATCTCAAAGGGGATTCCCAGTTCTTGGAGCGTCGTTGCGGCTGCGCGCATCGTCTCCAAGTCGGAACGGCTCCCCATGATGATCCCGACGAGCGGAGGCCCGCTCCCATGGGATTCCATGCATGCGCACTTCTGTGCGTTCGAAGGGGCGCCTGCGCGTCATGCCGGAGGCAAGGGTATGCCGGCCTTCCGACTAGGGATCAACTACTGGCCCGCGCGCAGCGCGATGGGAATGTGGAGCCGTTTCGACACCGAGGCCATCGAACGCGATTTTGCGCGCATTGCCGCCGCGGGTTTACGCAGTGTCCGCTTCTTCTTGTTGTGGGAAGCCTTTCAGCCGGAAGACGATCGCATCGACCGCGACGCGCTTCGCAAACTCGAGCAGATTCTGGAGCTGCTTGCGAAGCACGGCTTGCGCGGGATGCCGACGCTGTTTTGCGGACACATGAGCGGGGTTAATTGGCTTCCGCGCTGGACACTCGATCGCGGCGTGCCCTCCGGACGCTTCCGTACGATTTCGGAAGGCAAGCTGCAGCCGTGGGGAATCGGTGATTTCTATGCGCGCGGCACGCTGTTCGACGCGCAGCGTTTTGCCGTTCGTACGATCGGCGCGCATTTTCGCGGCAACGAAACAATCGAAGCGTGGGATCTCGGTAACGAATTCAGCAACCTCGCAATTCCAAAGAGCATCGCGGACGGACTGAGCTGGAGCGAAACGCTGAGCCGCGAGCTCGTCGCGGCGTCTGCCATTCCCGTCACCGGCGGTTTGCATGGTGAAGACCTCGAGCAAGACCGCAACATCCGGCCTTCCGCGATGTGCGCGCCGTGGGAATTTGCAACGATTCACGGTTACTCCGCCTATGCAACGTTTGCGCGCGATCGCCTCGATCCGGAAGTCGTTCCTTTTCTGTACGAGCTCGTCGCGTCGTTCAGCAACAAACGCGTGCTCGTCAGCGAGTTCGGCAATCCGGAATGTCCGGCGGACGGTCCGAACGTTTCAGGGCATCCGTGCCTCGATGAAAACGAGATGGCTTCATATGCGGCCGCGGTTCTCGAGCGTCTCCAGCGGCGAGGCGCACTCGGCGCGTACTGGTGGTGCTATACCGATTACGATCCGCGTTTGCGCGACATGCCGCCCTTCGATCGCGCACCGCACGAGCTGCGGTTCGGCGCCTGGCGCGCAGACGGCTCGCCGAAACCGGTCCTCGAGGTGCTCTCGCGCGTGGCGCGTGCGGCGCCGGACGTCCTGCCTGCGAAACCCGATGCCGCGATCGAATCCGACTACTATGCAGCGCCGATGGATGTGAAAGAGCGCTACGCGGAGTTTCTGCGAAAGACGAGCACGGTGTGAAAACGATCGTCATCACGGGCGCATCCTCAGGCATCGGCCGCGCGCTTGCGCTGCGGGCAGCGCGCGCCGGCCTGCGCGTGATCGGCATCGGGCGCAATGTTGCACGGCTGACGTCGCTCTCCGAGGAAGCCGCGTCGGCGGCGCAGCGGATTGAAACGATGGTGGCCGACGTCGGCGAACCCGGCGCAGCGAAGCGCATCGTTGCTTTCGCAATGGAAAAAGGCGGCGGCATCGACGTCTTGGTGAACAACGCCGGCGCCGCTTCGCCGGGCGCGCTCATCGATCAAACCGACGACGCGCTGCGCATGCAATTTTCGACGCACGTCTTCGGGCCGGTGACGCTCGTGCGCGAAGCGCTCGGGGCGCTCAAAGCATCGCGCGGGCAAGTCATCATGATCGGCTCCGGCGTCGCGCGCGTCCCCGTCGATGGGATCGGCGCCTATTCGCCGGCAAAAGCTGCACTTCGCTCGGCGACGGCGATCTTGCGCCGCGAGCTGCATACCTTCGGCATTGCGGTGACGTACGTCGATCCCGCCGTCGTCGACACCCCGTTCATGGAACGCGCCGGGCTTGCGGGCGCGCCGAAACCGTTGCGCGTTTCGCCTGAGTTCGTCGCGCGAAAGATTTGGCGCGCGATCGCAACGCGGCCCCGCGAAGTCAATGCGGTACCGTGGCAAACCGCCGCCGTGATGCTCGGGGAGCACTTTCCGCGCATTACGGATGCCGTTCTCTCGCGAACATCGCGCATCGCCGGCACGCAAGCGAAGGGA
>JBOHTT010000177.1:0-9694 GCA_050733775.1 Vulcanimicrobiaceae bacterium | reverse complement strand
CGACGGTCTTCTGGCCTATATACCCGGAGATCGGCGCATAGATCTTTGTATACGAAAGCTGCAGCTTCGCGTTCGCGAGCTGCGCGTTGAGAGATTTGGCTTGTGCTTGCGCGGCGTTTGCTTGAGCCTGCTGCACGCTGACGCCTCCTGGAATGGCGCTTTCTGCGAGTTTTCCTTGCGCCGTCGTCAGCTGGCCCCGTTGCACTCCGACTAGCGATTGCGCGGCTCCAACGCGACGCTGTGCCGACGTCACTCCCGCCTGCGCCACGGTCACGTTGTCGACCGAGCCTTGATATTGCGCGCGAGCTTGTTGTAACGCGGCGCTCGCGGCATCCAAGTTCGCTTGGGCGACGTCGCCGGTTTTCACGAGCGAAGCGGTGCGATTGTAATTCGCTTGCGCTTCCGCGAGCGATTCCCGTGCAGCCGGCACCGCTGCCTTTGCGGCGTTGAGCTGAGACTGCGCTTGCGCGACCCCTTGTTCGGCTACGGCAACCTGAGCTTCCGCATTGGCAATTCCCGACACCGCGGATGAGACAGCGCCTTCGCCCTGTTGTACTTGAACGCTCACATTACTCTGAGCAGCGTGCGCCGAAGCTTCCTGCGCATTGTACGCCGCCAGCGCTTGATTGTAACGCGCCTGCTCGTCTTGATTGTTGAGCTGGACGAGAAGTTGACCTTTGGTTACCTGCTTATTCGTGTCCGTGTAAATCGCTTGGACGTGCTCGGAGATCTTGCTCGTTACGGTCACGAGGTCCGCATCGACGTAAGCATCGTCAGTCGACTGATGCGTCGTCATATAACCGAGAAAGCGAATACCGTAGAACAAAACTACCAAAGCGCCGATGACGCCGGCGGCGATCAAAATGCGGCGCCGCGTACCACTGCGTCGCGTTTGCGCCGATTCGTCGACCTCGACCTCGTCGTCTGCGACGGCGGGATTCACGCCGTTTTGCGGACGGGTCGCCGTCTTCGACTCTTTGGTTTCCACCTTATTTCTTTACTCCGTTCAACAACGCATCGACGAAGTACGGAATCAGCAGCTCGGGCTTTGCTTCTTCTCCCCAGTCGACTCGTTTGGATTTGATCGCCAGCGCTAGTGTCATACCCGCCATCATGGTGGCTAACTGGACCGCATTACCGCGAACGATTCCCGAATCGACTTGCGCTTGAAGATAGTTCGTAAGGCGCTGCCTGATCTCGGTGGGTCCTCGCAGACAGGTCGGCACTTGATCGGGGTCCGTTGCCTCTTCGGCCAAGCTGATGCGGATGATGGCTTGATTTTGAAGCATCCGCTCGTACAATCGCGTGCAAATTCGCACGAGGTCGGTGACAAGGTTGCCTGTGAGATCGTCAAAAACGGCATCGTACCCTGACGATTCGATCACCCACTCACGCATCGCGTCGAGCAGCGACGTCTTGTTGTGAAAGTGCCGGAATAGCGTCGCCTCGTTGACGCCGGCTCGCTCCGCGACTTCGCGCGTCGTCGTGCCACGCGTGCCGTTGCGTTCGAACACCTCTCGCACGGCGTTGAGAATCCGCTCGCGCGTCGACGGCATCTCGAGGGAAGTGCGCTCCCGCAACATTACGCTAACCCCCCTGCGATCTTCCGCGCACCACCCGACTGCTTGCGCTCTGTCTTCTTGGCGACAGGCGGTTCGGTTTGCGCGACGATTTTGAACACGCGATCGAGACCGCTCACCGCAAGCTCACTCAGCAGCTCCGGGCGCGTCACGTGCAGCATGACGCTTCCGCCCGCTTCGCGCATCCGTCGAAGCGCGACGACGAGACTGCCCATTGCCGTCGCATCGAGGGTGCCGAGATCGTCGAGACCGACGGTCAGCGTCGCGTCGTTGAGGCTGGTGGCTTTCCCGGCATCCGCAAGCACGGCGTCGCGGGACTGGGGACCGGTGGTCAGACGGTGGTACACAGAGGAAGTCCTTAAATGTAAGTGAGTACTTGCATGCTCTAGCCTACTCCATCGGAATAACGAATGCAAGTACTTACATGCACGGCGCCCCCGTGGCCATGACCGAGGCAATCCTCGCTCGGTTGGCCGAGCGCCATCGCCTCCAGCCGGCATCGTTGCTCGTCGAGCGCCTTGACGGAGCCGGGGCTCGCGCGTCCTGGACCTACCGGGCGAACCGGCCCCTCTACCCGGCGAGCATGATCAAGGTGCCGCTGGTGGCCTCGGCCTTGCTGCTGAGGGCGCGTGGCGAGCTCGCGGACGAGCCCGTTCCGATCGATGCCGCAAACCTGACCCCGAATGACGGCCCGTCGCCGTTCGCGGAAGGCTACCCCGCGCGGTTGGACGAGCTGTGCGAGCTCGCGATCGTGCGCTCGGACAACGTCGCGACGAATCAGCTTTTCGACGTCGTCGGCCGCGAACGCGCGAGCCGAATCGTTCGCACGGAACTCGGCTTGCGAGACACCGGCTTTCGCCGAAAGCTCTCTGGGACGAATCCGCTCCTGCGCGATCCCGGCCAAACCGGACGCAACACCTTCCCGGCCGCCGATGCCGCGCAGCTTTTTCGCGCGATCGCGCGCAACGCGTTTGCGGGGGCCGAAGGGCTGTACGCGCTGCTCGCGCGTCAAGAGTGGAATACGAAACTCTCGGCGGGACTGTGCGAAGGAGATCGATTCGCGCACAAAACCGGCGACACCGAAACCGTTTCTCACGACGGCGGCATTCTCGAAATCGCCGACGGCAGACGTTACACGATTGTGGTCTATACCGGTTGTGCGTCATCGGATGCGACCGACGCGCGTTTCGGTGCGTTCATGCGCGAGTTGCGCGCCGCGCTCGAAGAGTCTGCTTAAGCGCCGTTCCACGCCGTGAAAGGCGCGGGCTTGCGCGCCGGCGCGCCGACGTCGATCGTGATGTCTTCGTGATTCGTGAGCGGAATGGAACGCGGGTCGCCGTCGTACCGATGACCGTCGATCCAAATCGTCAGCTTCTCGCCCGGCCGTAGTTTGGCGCTCGAAACCTGCGCTGGAGACAGCGGCTCGGCCCAGATCGCAAAGAAATTGCCCAACGTGAAATCGCGAAAGACCGGAGACTCGACGTGGATGATGCCGTCGGACGTGTGCGTGTGCAACCAATAAAAACATCCGCCGAAGAGCGGCCGCCCGACGTCGTCCGGAATCGGCACCGGCTTGCCGTGATCGAAAATAGCGAGATGCTGATGGATGTGCATCGTACGGCCTTCCATCGAGTCGCAACGAATGCCGCTCACAGGCCGGCCGTTTGGAATGCTGCGCTCCGCGACCAACGGTAGCGCCGGGATCAATGCAGAGAGCAAAAGAGCGAGCACGACGGAACTACCCCGTGTATTTACCGGCGATGCGCTGCACGATTTCGCGAGCAGACCGTCGCGCGTCTTCCGGCGCGATGACTTCCGCTTCGCCGCCCCAACCGAGCGACCAGCGCACGATTTCGAGCGGGTCGGCAACGGCGTACACGATCTCGACGGCCCCGTCGGCCCGTTCTTCGATGCGGCGCTGCGGTGCCACGCGCGCGAGGCGCGCGGCCTTCGCGACGATAGGTGAAAATCGAATCGCGACTTCCGTAGGGTCTGCAGCGTGGTGAACGCCGGAAACCGAATGTGCGCCGAACGCGTTCAGGTCGAAATCAACCGGCTTCTCAAAACGCGCGGGAAGCATTTTTGGTGCGGCGACGTTGTCGACCGCAAACACGCGCATATCGGAACGGCCATGATCGTAGCCGACGAGATACACGCGACCGCTCGAAACGATGAACCCGTACGGATCGAGGTTGCGCTCGCTGCGTGCGCCTTTTTTGTCTACATATTTAAAGCTGACGCGACGCCGCGCAATCTCCGCTTCGCGCAACACTTCAAAGATACGCTCGGCCTCCGGCTCGAGTACCACTTGATCGATGCGAAGCGCGAGCGACGAACTTCCCTCGAGCTGAGCAGAGCCGCGCGCGTCGGCGATATCGACGAGCTTTGACGCCGCGTCGTCGATGGCACTCGCGAGCGTGCCGCCCAGGGACGCGCCGAGCCGCTTGAGCGTCACGAGTCCGAAAAGCTCGCGCGACGAGAGATTGAGCCGCTTGAGACTGTAGCCTTCGCTAAACCGGTACGTTCCGAGGCGGCGATCGAAGTACCACGGGAACCCGGCATCGGCCAAAATCGAGAGGTAGCGACGCAGCGTTCTCGTGCTGGGGGGCTTGCTGTCGGCGATGCGCACTTTCAGATCGGCAAAGGAGTGCCGCCCCTCGTCGATTGCGTTCAGAAGGCGCACCAGAAGGACGACCTTCGGTTCACCTCGTTCCTCGGATGCCATTTCTGCGGCACTTCGACATGCCGCCGATAACTTCTCGTGCTTGCCACGGGGGGCAGAAGGACCTTGCGCGCGCTCTTAAGGATTTCTCCCACGGCTATGTCGGAATTTCGGCGTGAGACCGAGGTCGCGCGCGGCGAGTTTCTCCGCCGCACGGGCGCACTCGGCATTGCCGGTGCCGCGACGCTCGGGTATTCGCTGCTCGAGTCGCGCGACGCCGACGCGGCGCCTCTGCCGCCCGCCAAAGAAGTTATTGCTGCAGGCGGCGGCGCGACGATCAAAATCGGTCACGTCGACAGTTTTTCCGGCGTGTATGCGACCGCGGGCGCATCGCAGCACACCGGACTCGAAGCCGCTTTCGCGCTGGCGATGAAAAAGAACAATCGCATCAAGTACGTCCTCGAAGAGGGCGACGACGCTTCCAAACCGGCGACGGGCGTCAATGAAGCGACGCACCTCGTCCTTCAAAGGAGAGTCGACGTGTTGTGCGGCGGCCTTTCGTCGGCAGTCGGACTCGCCGTTTCCGCAACCGCGCAAGAGCTCGGAACGCTTTTCGTCGCGATCGGCACGCACGATACGAACATCACCGGCAAAAACGCCAATCGCGCTTGCTTTCGCGCTACTGCATCGCTGCAAATGCTGGCGAACGCGACGTGCCCTCCGCTGATCGAGTACGGCAAGAAGTGGTACTTCATCGTCGCCGATTACGCGTTCGGTACCGACGGCCGCGATCGTTTTAAACGGAATCTCCTCGCGTACGGCGGACAAGTGGCGGGCGAAGATTTGCATCCGCTTGGGGCAACCGAATATTCCTCATACATGAACAAGGCGAGCAATACGGACGCCGACGTCATGGTCTTCTGCAACTACGGTCCCGATACGCAGAATTCGGTGAGGGCATTCGTCGAAAAGGGCCTGCACAAACGGATGAAAGTAGCCGGCATCCTGTGCGGCAATGAAGTCGCCGTCGGCATGCCGACGGACGAGATCATCGGCTCGCTATGGGGCTACATCTGGGGGCCGGACGCCGGGGGCACGCGGACGAGATTCATCTACGACCAGATCGCCGTCCGCGCCAAAGGCTTTCCACCCAATTGGCGTCAGTATTTAGGCTTCGTCACCGGCGAGCAGCTCGTCGATCGTCTCAATGCTGCCGGGACGACGGACACCGAGACGCTCGTCCGAGCGTTCGAGAACCATCGTTACGACTGCGGCAAAAAGCGGCCGGCCTACTGGAGAGCCTGCGACCATCAAGCGGTCCAGGAAACCTACGCCGGAATTCTTCTTCCAAGAAATAAGCGGAAGACCGCGACCGAGTTCTTCGGGATTCACGAAGCCGTCGGGGGCGATTACGCGGCGGGTCAGTGCTCGAACGCGGACTCCGTTGCCGCGCACCAGCTTCTCACGAGGCAAAAGATCCCGACGCGCGAGGGATACAGGCCCGTTCGCTTGCGGGCCTGACGACCGAGGGCAGGCTCTCTTATTTGAAGGCGATTTTCCTGGTATACCGTATTCTAGGAAGCGATTTCCCTAGATAGGTCGCTGCCGATGGCCGTATTGCCCCTACCGCTCGAACGCATCGAATCCGAAGCCAGCTTCCGGCGCCGGGCATACGAGGTTTTGCGTGAAGCGATCCTCGCGACGAACATCTACGAGACGTCGCCCGACATGTTGCGCCTCGACGAACGGCAGCTTGCGGCAAAGCTCGGCATCAGCCGGACTCCGGTACGTGAGGCGCTCGCACGCCTCGAGCACGAGGGCCTGGTCGAAAACGTGCCGCGCCGCGGCTACTTCATCACGCGGAAGAACAAGACCGAGCTCGTCGAGATCATCACCGTATGGGCTGCGCTCGAGAGCATGGCGGCTCGTCTCGTCACCAACAATGCGAGCGATACCGAGATCTCGTCATTGCGCAGCATCTTCACGACGTTCGAGGGCGGCCGCATTCAGGCGATGCTCGACGAGTACTCGGAAGCGAACCTGCATTTTCACCAGCGCATCGTCGAGCTCGCTCGCAACAAGCAGCTTTGCACGACTGCCGAAGGCATCTTGATCCACGTTCGTTCGATTCGACATCGCACGATCGGCGAGAACCGCCGGTTCGAGCGCTCCATCGTCGACCATCTGCACATCATCGAAGCGCTCGAAGCGCGCGACCCCGACCTGGCGGAACGCCTCGTACGCGATCACGCATTGACTCTCGCCGCGCACGTCGCGCAGTACACGACAGAAATTTAGAGAGGACCTCATGGCGCAAACGATTCCTGCCGGCAAAGATTTGCCTCAGATTTCCCTCCAGTCAGACCAAAAGATCTCCGGGGGGCACCTCGTAGCCAAGGCCCTGCGTAACGAAGGTGTCGACGCGATCTTCACGCTGTGCGGCGGCCATATCATCGATATCTACGACGGCTGCATCGACGAGGGCATCAAAGTCATCGACGTTCGCCACGAACAGGTGGCGGCCCACGCTGCCGACGGCTACTCGCGCATGACCGGAAGACTCGGCTGCGCCGTCGTGACCGCCGGACCGGGAACGACGAACTCCGTTACCGGCGTCGCGAACGCATTTCGCGCGGAGAGTCCGATGCTGCTCATCGGCGGTCAATCGGCGCTCTCACAGCACATGATGGGCGGCCTTCAAAATCTCGCGCACGTCGACATGATGAAACCCATCACGAAATTTGCGACCTCCGTTCCGACGACCGAACGCGTCGCGGACTTCATCGCGATGGCGTCGCGCGAAGCGCACAACGGCTCGTTCGGCCCTTCATATCTCGAGATTCCACGCGACGTCCTGGATCTGAAAATCGATCCCGAAAAAGCCGTCATTCCAAAAGCCGGCTCCTATCGCGCATCGACGCGCAGCATCGGCGATCCCGTCGATATCGAGAAGCTGGCCGATATCATCGCCCATGCGAAGAAGCCGGCTATTCTCCTCGGCCAGCAAGTTTGGACGTGCCGCGCGACCGATATCGCGCGCAAGTTCGTCGAAACGCTGAACGTACCGGCATACATGAACGGTGCGGGACGCGGAACGCTGCCGCCCGGCCATCCTCTGCATTTTCAGCTGACGCGCCGCGATGCGTTCGCGGAAGCGGACGTGACGATCGTCGTCGGCACGCCGTTCGATTTTCGGCTGCGCTACGGCAAAAGCCTCAAATCGAAGACCGTCGTGCAGATCGACATGTCGTACACGACGATCGGACGCAACCGCGACGTCTCGCTCGGCATTTGCGGAGACGTTGGCGCCGTTCTCGCGGCAGTTTTGCAAGCGACGTCGGGGCGAAGCGACAACGGCGCGAAGTCGCGCAACGAATGGGTGCAATACCTGCGCGCCAAGGAAGATTCCGCGGTGCAAGCGCGCCTTCCGAAGCTGCGTAGCGATGCGGCGCCGATTCATCCGTATCGGCTCGCGTATGAGATCGATCAGTTCTTAACCGACAATTCGATCTTCATCGGAGATGGCGGAGACGTCGTGACGTTTGCGGGCAACGTCGTGCAACCGAAAGGTCCGGGGCTTTGGATGGATCCCGGTCCTCTAGGAACGCTCGGAGTCGGCACCGGCTTTGCGATGGCGGCCAAGCTGACGAATCCGAAACGCGAGGTCGTCACGCTCTTCGGCGACGGCTCGTTCGCGATGACCGGTTTCGACATTCAAACCGCGATGCGATTCGGTTTGCCGTACATCGCAATCGTCGGCAACAACATGTATATGAATCAGATTCGCTGCGGACAGATCCAGAAATACGGCAAAGAGCGTGGCGACGTCGGCAATTACCTGGGCGAAGTGAACTTCGAAAAATTTGCCGACATGCTCGGAATTTACGGTGAAGCGGTGCGAGAGCCGGGGCAAATTCGTCCGGCGCTCGAACGCGCGCGCGCTGCAGGCACGTGCGCGGTCATCAACGTCTGGCTCGATCCCGACGCCTACGCACCCGGAACCGAGAACCAAACGATGTACAAATAAGATGGCACTGACACAAGAAACCGCTACGGCCACCAAAAAGGCGCTCGACGGCGTTCGCGTCTTGGACATGACGCACGTACAGGCGGGTCCGTCTGCGACGCAGATTCTCGCCTGGCTCGGCGCCGACGTCTATAAAGTCGAGCTCCCCGGACGCGGCGACATCACGCGCGAGCAGCTCCGGGACGTTCCCGGTGCCGACAGCTTGTACTTTACGATGCTGAACTGCAATAAGCGCAGTATCACGCTGAACACGAAGCATGCGGAAGGCAAGAAAATCTTCGAGCGCCTGATCCAGCACTGCGACCTCCTCGTGGAAAATTTCGGTCCCGGCGTCTTGGACCGTCAAGGCTTCACGTGGGATCGCATCCAGCAGCTCAACCCGCGCATGATCTACGCGTCGATCAAGGGCTTCGGTCCAGGCCGCCTGGAGTTTGCGAAAGCGTACGAAACGGTCGCGCAAGCGACCGGCGGCGCGATGAGCACGACCGGCTGGGAAGACGGTCCACCGACCAGCACCGGCGCGCAGATCGGCGACTCCGGAACCGGCATCCATACCGTCGCCGCAATCCTTGCGGCCCTCTACCAGCGCGACATGCACACGGGGCGCGGACAACGCGTGATTTGCACGATGCAAGATTCCGTGTTGAATTTGTGCCGTGTGAAGATGCGGGACCAGCAGCGTCTCGCGCACGGTCCGCTGAGCGAGTACCCCAACAAATACTTCAACGGCGTCGTGCCGCGGTCGGGAAACGCATCCGGCGGCGGCCAGCCCGGCGCGGCGCTCAAGTGCAAGCCCAGCGGTCCGAACGATTACGTCTATTTCATCGTGCAAGCGCAGATATGGGACAAGGTCTGCACGATGATCGGGCGCCCGGAGCTGGCGACCGATCCCGAATGGGCGACTCCCGGCGCGCGGATTACGAAGCTCGATGAGATGTTCCGGATCATCGAAGCGTGGACGCAGCAGTTCACCAAAGCCGAGGTGCTCGAGAAGTGCAACGAGTTCGACGTGCCCTGCGGGCCGATTCTCGACATGAGCGAGCTACTCAACGATCCGGACTTGCGCGCGCGCAAAATGATCGTCGCGGTCGAACATCCGAAACGCGGAACCTTTTACACCGTAGGTTGTCCTCTGAATCTTTCCGACTCGCCCGTTGACGTCCAACGTTCGCCGCTTCTCGGCGAACACACCGACGAAATTCTCAAAGAGCTCGGCTTCGCCAAAGACGATATCGATCGCGTGCGTGCCGAGGGAGCTATTTAAGATGAAACCGTATGCACGACTCACCTCTCCGCTCGTTCGCGACGGCGACGCGTTGCGCAAAGCCTCGTGGGACGAGGCCTTGGACCGGGCGGCCGCCGCGCTAGCCGACGCCCGGGACCGCGACGGTACCAAGACGTTCGGGATGTTCAGCTGCTCGAAGG
>JBOHTT010000176.1:0-12232 GCA_050733775.1 Vulcanimicrobiaceae bacterium | reverse complement strand
GTGCCGGAAAATCCGCGAACCGCGATCATGACGTGCACGGCGTTCTTTTGAAAGCGCGGCGCCAGTGCGAACTTGCCTTCGCCGAAAAACACGAGCGGGCGAATGTAGGTCGATGCGTGGCCGCTGGCGCGCACGGTTTCCACGGTCGCGCGACAGATTTCGTCGACGGATTGCTTGAGCTCGAGCCCGTACTCGGCGGCCGATTCGAAAAGACGCTCGATGTGCTCGCGCAGGCGGAAGATGCCTGGGCCGCGCGCGGTTTCGTACGAGCGAATGCCTTCGAAGACGCCGCTGCCATAATGCAGCGCGTGCGCGAAAGGATCGATGACGATCTGGTGTTGGTCGACGAGCCGGCCGTCGTACCAATACGTCGTGGTCGTCGATTCGATTGAGGGAGGAGCGAGCGGGGAGCTCATAATGACCCATGGTATGCGGGAAGCGACGTGCGTCATCCTCGCCGCCGGCCTTGGCAGGAGGCTGAGCGGGAAGCTTGCGCTGCCTTTCCGCGGCGGCACGATCTTGGACGCGGTCCTGGATGCGTCCGGTGAATATCCGGTCGTTCTCGTTGCGTCGACGAGCATCGCCGTCGGCATCGGCACGATCGAACGTCTCGTCGTGGCAGAGAACGAAATCACGGTTGTCGTCAACGACGATCCGGAGCGCGGCATGGCGCATTCGTTACGGCTTGCGAATCGCGAGATTGCTCCGGATCGGTGTATTGCGGTGTTGCTCGGCGATAAGCCGCTCGTCAGCGCGGCGCTGATCCGGCGTTTGCTCGAAGCAGAAGAAGCCGATGTCGTCTTTCCCGTGCGCGACGGCATACCCGGCCATCCCGTCGTTTTCTCTCCGAACGCTCGCGCTTTGATCGAGGCACTACCCGACGGCGATACGCTGCAACGGTTGCGCGACGATCCGTCGCTCATTCGGAATGCGGTGTCGATCGATGACGACGGCGCGTATGTCGACGTCGATACGGAAGAGGATTATCGCGGCCTGCTACCGTGAGGCGGTCCCTCGACTACGCGCCTTCGGCGCTACGCTCGGGATGACACGGAGAGCCCGACAACGCGCGTTGCAGCTGTCGATCCCAAATACACGACGACGCTGACGGTGACGATCCAGAAGCTGCTCGGCCAGTCGGTGTAATACGCGAGCGCGATGCCGAACCACGCTTCGAGGAGCGCGAGCGTGGCGGCCAGCGCGATGCCGAGCGGCACGGAGCTGCTCAGCCGCTGTGCCGATGCTGCAGGGCCGACCAT
The DNA here is from genome assembly GCA_050733775.1 of Vulcanimicrobiaceae bacterium. Classification (GTDB taxonomy): domain Bacteria; phylum Vulcanimicrobiota; class Vulcanimicrobiia; order Vulcanimicrobiales; family Vulcanimicrobiaceae; genus JAFAMS01. The sequence continues at coordinate 10,973 of JBOHTT010000176.1, read as the reverse complement.
CAGTGCGAAAACCAGCAGCACGCCGACGATTTGCGCCGACTGCGACGTCGCGAGCGCGACGACGATCATGAAGAGCACGGAATACCGGCGCAGCGATATCCCTTTGGCTTCCGCAAGCTCGGGCTGCAGCGTTGCGAAAAGCAGCGGCCGCGCGATGACGGCAAGGAGCAGCAGCGTCAGGATGCCGAGTCCTACGAGCGACCAAACCGTGCGAACGTCGACGGCCAGGACGTTGCCGAAGAGCAGCGTCGTCGCTTGCGTCGCAAACGCCGTGAAGAAACTCAGGAACAATAAGCCGAGTCCGAGCGCGAAGGCTAAGACGAGGCCGATCGCGACGTCGCGTTGTGCGAGCTGCTCGCCGAGCAATCCCATCCCGACGCCCGCACTGAGCGTCATGAGCACGAGACCCCACAGAGGCGGAAGGCCGACGAGCACCGCGCCCGTTGCGCCGGTGAAGCCGACGTGTGAAAGCGCGTGTCCCGCGAACGTCTGCCCGCGCAAAACGAGAAAATATCCAACGACGCCGGCGACGATCGCAACAGGAGTCGCCGCTGCGAAGGCATGCCGCATGAAATCATATTCAAGCATGCGGCGAATGGTGGTCCAAACCGGAGTGATGTTCTTCGATGTGGTGGCGGCCCGACATGACGAAGACGCTACCGTTGACTTTCACCACGTCGATCGGCGATCCGTAAAGGCGGGAGAGTACCGGTCCGTTGATGACGTCTTCGACGGAGCCGAGCGTCGCATGGCCGCTTCCGAGATAGAGCACGCGATCCATCGCGGGTAGCAGCGGGTTGAGCTCGTGCGCGCTGAAGAGCACGCTGATCTGAAGCTCTTGCTGCAGCTTTCGCACGAGCTGAACGACCTCGTCGGCATAATGCGGATCGAGACTCGCCAGCGGCTCATCTAAGAGCAAGAGCTGAGGCTCGCCGATCAAAGCCTGCGCCAGAAGCAATCGCTGCCGCTCGCCACCCGAGAGCTGGTTTACCCGACGCTTTGCGAGAGCGCCGGCACCCACGAGCTGCAGCGCGCGATCGATTTGCGCGCGGTCTGTTTTCGCGAGAAGCGGTAAGCCGAGCCGCTCGCCGCGAACCGCGCTCGCGACGATTTCCCAGCCGCGCAGATTCGCAGACACGAGCGCGCCGTGCTGTTGCGGTACGTAACCCACGCGCGCATTGCCGCGTTTGACCGGCTCGCTGAGAACGGCAATCGTACCGCGGGCCGGCGGTATCAGTCCGAGGATGGCGCGGATGAGCGTCGTCTTACCCGAGCCGTTCGGCCCGAGGACGCCGACGAATTCATGCGGCGAGATTTCGAGGCTGATATCGTCGAGGACGATGCGATTTTCACGCGTCAGGCGCACATCTGAGAGAACGACGGCGTTAGATAGCTTTGCTGATGGCATCCAACTCGCTCGTAATCCAACCTTGATAGGTTTTCCCGGGCGGTTCCGTCTCCGTCGCTCCAACGACGGGAACATGCGCGGCGTGCGCCAGCTGCACCATACGTTGTGCTACTGGGTCGGAGGCCTGACTATTGTAGAGCAGCATTTTTGCACGGTGCGCGCTCAAGTCGTTCTCGAACGCCCCAACCTCGGCCGCGCCGGGTTCCGTGTTGTTCATCACCGCAATGGCGAAGCGATGGTCTAGGACCCGCATGCCGAGCGCGTTCAAGAGATAGTCGGCGACGGGCTCGGTGACGAGCACCGGCGTCCCCGATAGACGAGCTCGCAATGTGGCGATTCTGTGCTGTAGCGGTGCGAGCGAGCGTTCGAATTGCGCGAGATTCGCATCGTAGAGTGCGCGGCCCGCCGGATCGATGCGATCCAGGTCCGCATCGAGCGCCTTGGCATAGCCGATCATGGTTGCCGGGTCGTACCAAACGTGCGGGTTGTCGCCGGGTTTTTTCCCGGCGATGGCGGCCACGACGATGGTGGTGCGGTTTGCGGCTTTGCCCGCGCTCAGGAGCTTGTCGACCCACGGATCGTAATCGACGCCGTTGTAGACGACGATTTGGGCGCCGGCGATCGCCCGCGCGACGGACGGACTGGCTTCAAAGAGATGCGGATCCGTATCGGGGTTTCGCAGAATGCTCGTTACCTGCACTCGCGCGCCGCCGATTTGACGCGCAACGTCGCCGTAGAAATTCTCTGCGGCGACGATGTTCACGGCCAGTGCCAGCGTCGCGATCACGGCGTGGCCCCTCCTCTGCCGAATCGCACGCCGAGCGCGAACGTGCGGCCCGCGGCATAGTGGTCGCCTTGTGCGTTTTGATACGTGATGAGATAGCGATCGTTGAACACGTTGCCGATCCGCATCGTGAGAGCCATGTTCGGAGTGAGCGCGATGCCCTTGAACACGTCGAGGGTCACATGCGGTGTGTATTTGCAGAACCCAAGCGTCGTCGGTGGGCAGGCGGCCGATGATAATCCGCTGCCGTACTCGCCGTCGATGGCGAACCAGCCGCCACGCGCGTCGTTGAGCAGCAATCCAGTCGAGGCGCCCCAGCGTTGCTCGTGATCGGCCGGAGTCCAATCTGTCGGCGAGCCGAAGCACGGCGCCAACAACTGTGTTTCACAGCCCTTGTTCACCGAATACGTGTGATTCACCGTGACGTACAGCTGGCTACGCCGCGCCAAAGGTTGCCGGTATTCGGCCGCCTGAACCGCGATGCGTCCGACCTGATAATTGATGTCTTGATGGAGGTTCGTGACTCCTACCTGCGTGTCGTCGATCAGGTCGGTCGCGTCCTTTTGCATGACGCGCAAGCCGAGATCGCCGCGGCCGAGCGGGAGATGGCCGCCGATTTCATAGTCGGAATCGCGCTGCGGCTTCAAATCGAAGGTCGTGGGCGAGACCGGCAGCGGCCGGTTCAGTAAGTATGCTGCAAACGGTGAGACATTCTCGAAGGAGAACGGCGTAAAAAAGCGGCCGTAGTAAGCGTAGACCGACGACCGCGGCCCGAAGAAGCGCGTCACTTTGAGACGAGGGCTGAACTGCGAAGCACCGTCGCTAAATTGCGACGAGAAGAGCTGGTAGGCATCGAAACGGACGCCGTAATCGAGCTGCCACGCATCGCCCATCCGCCACGTATCTTGCAGGTAGGCTTCCTCGGTGTGCCCGACGTTCGGTGCGTTGTCAATAACCGTGTAGGGTGCAACGGAGAGCGTGAGGTCGTAAAGTTTGGTGACGTTGGTGAGATCGTAGACGGTGCCCCAGCGAATGTCATGGTGCGGGCTGCGGAGAGCGTAGTCGACGTTGAAACGATAATCGCGCGCTGTTCGATCGCTGAAGAGCGAATAGGTGCTAAAGACCAAATCGTTGGCCGGATCGCCGAAGTCACGAATCTGCGACTGCTTATATGCGGGACCGAACGAAATCGAACCGTGGTCGCCGATCGCGTGGCGATATTGGGTCGCGACGAACCAATCGGCTTGCGTTTGACTATCGTCGGTTGATGCCGGTTCGCCGCCGGCGACGTCGTTCGGAATGTGGAACGTCTGATACGAGTGAATTGCCGTGATATTGAACACGTCGTTGCCGAACGGCAAGGTGTAGCGCGCGAACTGGTTGGTGTCGCTGCCGTTATTGTGCGGCGAATCGAAATTCGGCGGGTCCAGCTCGCGGCTGCTCTGCTGATTGCGGGTCGAAAGCACGAGCCAGCCTTTGCCGAGCTGCGCGTGATAGTCGAGGGTGGAGTCATAGTTGTTGTAGGATCCGCCACTGAAGCCAAGCGCCGCCGCCGCTGTGGGCCCCGTCCCCGTCTTCGTATCGATATTCAAGACGGAAGCAAAGCGCTCGCCGTATTGTGCCGGGTATGCGCCTTCCATGACGTCGATGAAGGCGATATCGGAAGGATCGATCTCGGTGCCGATGATGCGATTGAGCTCTTGCGGAAGCGCCTGGCCGTCGACGATGTAATTGATGTCGCCGTGATCGCCGTTGATGTGCACGACGCCGTTGGCTCCGCGCGCAGCGCCCGGAAGCTGTATGAGCATATCCGGCAGGCTGCCGTTCGTCGGCGCGCGTGAGAGCTGCAACGCGTTCAGCATGAGATCCGTTCCGGATCCGCGGACGAGCGGCTGCTGCGAGTTGACGGCGACGTTCGCGATGACTTTCGGCGAGAGCTCCAGCGCGAGGTTCGCCCCGTAGCTGCCCACATCGAGCTGCTCCGTCACGGTGCCGGACGGCCACGCAGCGGTGACCGTGTACCGGCCGACGGAAAGATTGCCGAAGGCAAACCTCCCATGGCTATCGGTTTTCGTTTGTAGATTCGTATTTGCGCCGGTCGCGGTTACCGTTATGCCGGCGGCGGGTTTCCCGCTTTCCGTGACGATGCCGGTCAAGAAGGCGCTCCCGGCTGCGGCCGCTGCCAACGGTGTGAGAAGCGCGATCGTAAGGATCGCGGCAAAAACGCGCGTTGCGAACATGACTCTCCTATGTGCGACTGGCGTGCGGACGCAAGAGCGCGCCCGCGAGTGACGTCAGGTCGCGGAGAGCGGTGGAGGACGGTTCGCAACACTAAGGCTAAGGAAGAGCCGCTGCGCGAGCGCAGTGACCGGGATTCTGGAAAACGGTACGGGGCGCGATTCGACTGGCGCGGGCAGCCTGTCGTTGATGCTCGCGAGTATGCGCAAGATACGCATCTTGCACGCAGCGACGACAAGGGCTCCGACGACGCTGGCCAGGATGGCGGCGAGCACACCGAGCAACGCACGGCCATGCGACATCGGATCGCCTTCGGCGAGCTCGGTGACCGCAAAGAAGACGAGCTGCGCGAGGGTGGCCGAACCGAGGAAACGCAAGCCGCGCCCGCGTCCGGGCAATGCCGAGACGAGCAGCGCGATGCGCCTGCGGCGCTCCGCCGAACCTTCGCGAATACCGAGCGCGAACACTAATACGAGAATCGCGACGGCGTTCAGTACGGCGAGATAAGCATGCTCCGGCTCGAGGAGCACGCGCGGAGAGCGCGCGCCTAGGCTGGCAGCCTCGGATGCCAGGTGGGCAACTGTCGCGAACGGGGTGACCAGCGTCGCGAAGAGCGCCACAGACTTGCAAGTCATGTTCAAATTCGGGGTTGCCAGCTGGCCTGAACTCCTCCTGCCCCGCAGGACCGGGACCCCGGCGCCGGTTAAATTGCAATCCTCTTGCGAAAATTCGCCGAGCCGCCCGCCATGATCTACAGTACCTCGCCGCGGCGGGCGATCTTGACCTTGCTGCAATCAGAGCGCAAGTATCTGACCGCGGCGGATATCCACAAGCTGCTCGGGCGCCGTCGCGAGCGGCTTGCACTTACGACCGTCTACCGCAACTTACAGCTTCTGGTCAAACTGGGCGCCGTCGCGCAGCGCGCGGAGGCGAACGGCGAAGCGGCCTATCTCTTCTGTGCGAACGACGAGCATCATCATCACGCGATCTGCACCAAGTGCGGACACGTCGAGGAAGTCAATTGTCGCGTGATCGACGACTTCAAGCAGATTCTGCTCGCGCGTCAATCGTTCGCACTCGACGATCATTCGATGGAATTGTACGGCCGCTGCGCGGCCTGCCGTTAGGAAAACTATGTCTCTCGCTGAGATTCTCGATCGAACGCGTGCTGCCGCTGCGGAGAAGCGATCTCCGGAGGTCACGCAGGCGCTGCACCGCGCCGTTGAAGAGCTGCGTTCATCCGGCATCCTGGAACGCGTGGTCAAGCCAGGTCAGACGATGCCGGCGTTCACGCTGCCGAACCAGGATGGCGCTCTGGTCGACTCCGTCTCGCTTCTGGAGAAAGGTCCGCTCGTCGTCACGTTCTACCGCGGCAGATGGTGACCATACTGTAATCTGGAGCTGTCAGCTCTGGGCCGCGCGTATCCTGAGATGAAGGCATTAGGCGCCGAAATGGTCGCGATCTCGCCCACGCTTCAAAAATTTGCCGCCGAGGTTCGAGAAAAGCATCATCTGACGTTCGACGTGCTTTCGGATCTGCGTAACGAGGTCGCACGCCGCTTCGGCATCGTCTTCGAAGTGCCCGATGATGTCATCGAAATTTATAGGACGTTTCCGTTGAACATTCCCGACTACAACGGCGACGATTCATGGACGCTGCCGATACCTGCGCGCTTTGTCATCTCGCGGGACGGAGTCATTCGCAAAGTCGACGCCGACCCCGATTACACGCGACGCCCGGAACCACAGGATACGATCGAATTTCTCAAGACGCTCCGATAGAGAAGCCGCAAATTCGTCGCGCGGAGCCCGCTGATACGATCGGTCTCGCGGATCTCCGATATCGGCTTTGGCCCGACCATCCTCGGGAGGGCCATGCTGCGGATCTCGGCGACTTCTTCGCGGACAAAGCGTCTCGTCTGGCGCAGGAAAACTTCGTTGCTGTCTTGGCGGATGGCGAGATCGTTGGATTCGTCGAAGCCGGATTACGCTCGCACGCAAACGGATGCGATCCGAAGCAGCCGGTGGGGTTCATCGAGGGTTGGTTCGTCGCCGAACCATATCGGCGGCGTGGCATCGGTGCAATGCTCGTGCGCGCAGCGGAAGACTGGGCTCGCAGCAAAGGCTGCAAAGAGATGGCTTCCGACACGCAGATCGAGAACGTCGACTCGCGCCGCGCGCACGAAGGCCTTGGTTACGCCGTGGTCGAGACGTGCATCGATTTTCGTAAGGAGCTGTGAGATGAAGGCAATGCCTGCCGTCGCACTTTACGTCGTGGTGATGGCGGCCGTTATCGTTGCTGTGGACGTTCTCTTCTTCAGAAACCGGTTCTGGGAACGGCTGATGGCGAACGTCGGAATGGTCTTGGTGTTCGCAGCGTTCTACTTGAGATTCCTGAAGCGTCCATAACGACGGGGCGGTTTATTACTGCTGTCCCTCGACTACGGGCTTCTGCGAAGCCCTACGCTCGGGATGACAGCGAAGCCCTACGCTCGGGATGGCGTAGAGGAGAGCAGCATTTTACGGACGGCGCCGGTGACGCGGCGGACGGGTTCTTTGCGGTAGGCCCAGCGCTCGTCGTCCGAGGGTTCGACGATAACCATCGTCGCGTTTGCTTCGAATACGATGACTTCGCCACGGCGTCCGAGCGCGAAATCGATGCCCGCGTAATCGAGGGCCAGTCTTGCAGCTATACGCTCGAGCGTCGCAATTGCATCGGCGCCTAACACCTCGCCCATGCGCTCCAGAAATGCTTGGTCCTCGGCGCGATGCTCCGGGTAATCCGCCATCTGGGCCGAAAAGTAATGCACTTTCCAGTCGCTAGCGACGGCGAGATGCAACGGATAGAGCTTTCCGCCGACGAACATCACGCGGTACTTGCGAAACTTGCCGTCGGCGCTTGCGAAGTCGACGTACCGGATGACGTAGAGTTCGTCTCCCGGTAATCGTTCCGCGGACGGTGCGAGATCTTCGGCGCGCTCGACGCGTACGAAATGGTGACCCGTATGGTGGCCGGGCGAGCGAAGAAGAAGCGGGAATTCGAAATCGTCGCAGCTCGCGTCCAGCGCCGCGCGCGCGACGCGCCGAATCCGCGGCACCAACGCGCCATCGATTGCAGCGAGAATTTCCGCGGTACCGATACGCGTCGTGGCGAGGACGAGCTCGGGACGATTGAGCACGAGGGACTGTGATGACAGCAGCCGTTGCGCGGCCAGCAATGCGTCGCCACAGCTGTCGGCATCGCCGATGGCGTTGAACACGAGATCGCGCGCCGGCAGCGACTGCGCGGGATCGAACAGCTCGACGACCAGCTTCGTGACCTCGAACGTGCGATCGTCGAGCAGCTTCTCGACGTGCAGGTTGCCGGTTCCGAGGGAGACGAGCAGCAAGATGCGTACCGGCGCGCCGTTCCCACGATATGGGATGACGCTAATCGCCTCCGAGCCGCCGCCGGCAGCCTGGATCTCCGCGGCAGTCGACCCGGATTGCGTGAGAACGGCTGCGAGTCCACGCTTGGCATCGCCATGCTGCGGATCCAAACGCAATGCGGCTTCATAGAGCGTTCGCGCCTCGGCGAGCGCGCCGCCGCGCAAGAACATGAAGGCGAGGTTGGCATGCGCCGTTGCGTTCGTGGGATGGCGTTTGACCGCGTCGAGAAAGAGCTCGAACGCCTCTTTGCGCTTTCCCGCGTTCCACAGCAAGAGTCCGAGATCGTTGCGCGCCGCAAAGTCCATCGGATCCTTGGCGAGCGCCGCGAGATGCTTAGCCTTTTGTCGCTGAAAATCGCGCTCGGAAAGCTTCAAAAGGTTCCGGGGTACGCCCCGCCGTCGATGAGCAGATTTTGTCCGCTGATGTACGATGCGTGTGCCGAGCAAACGTACGCGCACAGCGCGCCGAATTCGGGCGGCTGACCGAAGCGGCCCGCTGGAATCGTTGCAATGCGCGCGGTTTGCGCTTCCTCCGGCGTAATGCCGCGTTTTTCTGCTTGTGCGCGCACCGTCGAGAGCGCGCGATCGGTAGCGAAGAAACCCGGAAGCAAATTGTTGATGGTGACGTTGTGCTTGACGGTCGTGCGAGCGATGCCGGCGATAAAACCGGTCAAGCCTGTGCGTGCGCCGTTCGAAAGGCCGAGTACGTCGATCGGCATTTTGACGGCACTCGACGTGATGTTGACGATGCGACCAAATTTGCGCGAGATCATGCCGTCGACGGTCGCTTTGATGAGCTCGATCGGCGTCAGCATGTTGGCGTCGACGGCGCGCAGCCACACCTCACGGTCCCATTCGCGAAAATCGCCGGGCGGCGGACCGCCCGCATTATTGACGAGAATGTCGGGCTCGGGACACGCATCCAGGACGGCCTTTCGCCCCTCCGGCGTCGTGATGTCGACAGCGACGGCCGTGACGTTTACACCGGTTTCGTCGCGAATCTCTTTTGCGGTTGCCTCGAGCACGTCGCGTGTGCGCGAGTTGATGACGAGATCGACGCCTTCGCGCGCGAGCGCGACCGCGCAAGCCTTTCCAAGGCCTTTGCTCGCCGCACACACGATTGCGCGCCGGCCCTTGATTCCGAGATCCATGCGTTATCCTTTCTTTTCGGCGAAACGCTCGAGCGCCTGAAGATACGAGTCGACGCCGAGTCCGGAGATTTGTGCGACGCACACGTCGGCAGTCACCGACGTCGCGCGGAACGGCTCGCGGTTCTTGATGTCAGAAAGATGGACCTCGATCGTGGGCTTTGCGATCGTCGCAATCGCGTCGCGCAGGGAAATCGAGTAGTGCGTGAGTGCCCCGGGGTTGATGATGATCGCATCGGCCCAGTGCCGCATGCGTTGAAGGCGATCGATCAAGCGCCCCTCGTGATTGGATTGATAGAATCGAACGGTGAGGCCGAGCCCTTTCGCGCGCTCGCGTATTCGCGTTTCCAGCTCGGCAAGCGTCAGCCGGCCGTAGATCTGCGGTTCGCGCTCTCCAAGCAAGTTCAAGTTCGGTCCGTTGACGACGAAGACGTTCATCGAGCGAACCCTACTGCGCGCAACACGGTCATCAGCTCGTCTCCGCCGACGCCATCGTCGCCAAGCGTATGGCCGATCCGGTCCAGCAGCACGAACTTCACGCCCCGCGCTCCGCGTTTCTTGTCGTGCCGCGTCGCAGCGGCAATGCGGCGAGCGGAATAGCGTTTCCACTCATCGGGGACGGGGAGTCCGCGCAAGAACATGTCGATTGCACCGGCGACGCGTTCGGAAAGATGCCCGCGCAGCTCGGACAGCGAGACTGCCGCACGCATGCCGACGATGACGGCCTCGCCGTGGCGCAGCAGGCCGTAGCCGGCTACATTTTCGAGCGCATGCGCGACGGTATGGCCGAAGTTCAGCTGCGCGCGCAAACCGGTTTGCTCGCGTTCGTCCGCGGCGACGACGCGTGCCTTGATCGCAACGCATCGGGCGATCGTGCGGCTCAGGAGCGGCTCCCTCAGCGCCAGCAGCTCGCGCCACGAGGTTTGCACCGTGCGGTACAGCCGCGCATCGGCAATGAGCCCGTATTTGACGATTTCGCCCAGCCCGGAAACGCGGTCGCGGCGATCGAGCGAGCGCAGCAGTGACGGATCGACGACGACGAGATTCGGCTGCGCGAACACGCCGATCAGATTCTTGCCGAACTCGTGATTTAGGCCCGTCTTTCCGCCGATCGCGGAATCGACGTCCGCAAGCAGCGTCGTCGGCACGGAGACGAACCGCACGCCGCGCAAGAACGTTGCTGCCAGGAATCCGATCGCGTCGCCGATCGTTCCTCCGCCGACGCCGACGATCGTCGAGCGCCGGTCGAGTCCTGCCCGCAGCAGCTTGCCGTACAACGGCTCGACGGTTCGCAAGGATTTGAGGTTTTCGTTTGCGGCCACCGGGACGACCGTCGTCGCATTGCCACGTTGCTCGAAGCAACGCGCCAGGCGCTTCAGCACCGGCGCGAGTCGCGCATCACCGACGATCGCGACTTTCGCGCTTTTTTCTGTCGCCGCGAGGCGCGCGACGCGTTCGAGCGCACCGCTTTGCACGACGACGTCGTATTGCCGTCCGTCGAGAGGGACCGTGACCTTCATCCGCTACTTTGTCCCTCGACTACGGTGCCCTTCGGCCACCTACGCTCGGGATGACAAATAAGGTCCACAATCTCTTCAGGATTCAAAACGCTTGAATCAATTGCAATGGCAGCTTGCGAGAAGCGTGCCATGCGGTGGGCGCGGAGGCGCGCGATTGCGCCTGGTTGCGAGAGCATGGGGCGAACTTCGCTAGGGTTGCGTGTCAAACGCGAGAGCAGCACGTCGTCGGGTGCGTCCAAGAAGACGAGCGTTCCGGCGCTGCGCACGCCCTCGAAGGAATCATCGCGCTCGAGCGCACCGCCGCCGAGTGCGACGACGGCTCCGCGCTTCTCGCACGCAGCCGCGACTGCGCGCGCCTCGCGCTCGCGAAAACCGGCTTCTCCTTCGCGCGCGAAAATATCGCTAATCGGCATTCCTGCTTCTTCGACCACCAGCCTGTCGGTGTCG
>JBOHTT010000175.1:0-5467 GCA_050733775.1 Vulcanimicrobiaceae bacterium | reverse complement strand
CACGTATGACAGCCGATGCATTTGTCGAGGTGGAACACCATTGATACTTGTGCACGAATATCCATGGTTTACCACTCCAGTTTTTCTAGGGGACGCACGACGACGTGCGTGTCCCTGGTTAAGATTCCGATGGGGCCCCAGTAGTTAAAGCCGTACGTCCATTGGCCATAGCCGCCGGCGATCTGTAGAGGATTGATGCGCGTCCGCGTCAGGCTGTTGTGCCCGCCGGCCCGTCGGCCGCCGCGGACTTGGGATTTCGGCATCGAGATCGTCCGGTCGGGAGCGTGGTAGATCATGCACGTTCCCGGCTGCACGCGACGGCTGACCGCCGCGCGTGTGACCATGACGCCGTTGTCGTTGTAGACTTCCATCCATTGGTTGTCGACGATCCCGATCTTCGCGGCGTCTTTGTCGTTGATCCAGACCGGCTCGATGCCGCGCGAGAGCGTGAGCATGCGCAAGTTGTCGTAGTAGGTCGAGTGGATGTGCCACTTGCCATGCGGGGTAATGTAGTTGAGGATCAACGACTTCTCGTCGACCGGACTCAACACGATGTCGCCCGTGAGATGCGGGTCGAGCTTCGGTTTGTACGTCGGGAAGTGCTCGCCGAAGTCGATGTACCAAGGATGGTCCATGTAGAATTGTTCGCGCCCCGTAACCGTTCGCCACGGGACGAGCATGTCGACGTTGATGCACCACGCGGAGTACGCGCGGCCATCGTTGATCATGCCGGTCCAGCACGGGCTGATGAGCAGCCGTCGAACTTGGCGCGTCAAGTCGCCGAACGTCATGCGCACGCCGCGGATGTTCTCCGCGAGCTGCGTAAGCGGTAGTCCCGTCACGTGCGACTCGTGCTCGAATGCGGTGTACGAAACGTCGCCGTTCGTTTCCGGAGCGAGGTGCAAGATCGTGTTGCAAACGTCCAGCGGATCCTCGAGGCTCGGGTATAGTTTTCCGTTCCATTCGCGGGTCCGCAGCTTGCGGGAGTCCGGCGAGATCGAAGGCGGGCTCTCGAGCATCTGATCGTAGAACTTTGCGACGTCGATATGCACGCCGTTGGAGCTGATGCCGTCCGTTTTTGTGAGCGGACCGAGCGTGCAGAACTTGTCGTAAACCTGCTTGTAGTCGCGCGTCACGACGCGGATATGAGGCATCGTCTTGCCGGGAATCGCTTCGCACTGGCCGTCCCACCAATTGAGGACTTGCGGTTGTGCGATTTCGTCCGGCGTGTCGTGCATCAGCGGGAAGGCGACGACGTCCTTGAACGGCTCGCTGAACGCTTGCGGGGCCATTTCGCTGAACGACTTGGCGAACAACTTGAAGATGTCCCAGTCGGTCTTCGACTCCCATACCGGCGGCACGGCCGCTCCGAGCACGTGGATGTAGGAGTGAAGATCGGTCGAGTTCAGGTCGTTCTTCTCGTACCACATCGCTGTCGGCAGGACGATGTCGGAGTAGAGCGCCGACGTGTCCATGCGGAAATTGATGTCGACGACGAGATCGAACTTGCCGCGCGGCGCCGGCTCGCGGAACTTCACGCGCTTCGTCTGCGCGTGCTCTTCCGCAACCGCGTTGTCGTGCGTGCCGAGGTAGTGCCGCAGGAAGAACTCGTGGCCTTTGGCGCTCGCCATGATGGCGTTGCCGCGCCAGATGATCCACACGCGCGGCCAATTGATCTCGGCGTCGGGATCCTCGACCGAGAACTTGAGCTTACCGGTCTTTATCTGCTCGACGGTGCTCTTGACGATCTCTTCATCGTTTTTCGCGCCGGCGGCCATCGCGTCGCGCGCTATGTGAAGTGAGCTCTTGTCGAATTGCGGATAGTGCGGCATCCATCCGCGCTTCACGGAGTCGCAGAAGATGTCCATCGCGTGGCCCTTCGCGAACTGCGGGTCGGGCGGCACGGACGAGTACTCGGTGAAGTCACCCTCGTAGTGCCACTGGTCGCTGTTCGTGTAGTGCCAAACCGGCGATTGCTGCCTGCGCGGCGGCTTCGTCCAGTCGGTGGCGAATGTGATCGCCGCCCAGGGCGCTTGCGGCGCGAGCTTCTCTTGCCCGACGTAGTGATTCAAGCCGCCGCCGTTGACGCCGCAGCAGCCCGTGAACATCATCGCAACGATCGGCCCGCGATAGCACAAGCCGTTGTTGTACCAGTGGTTGAGGCTGGCGCCGGTGATGCACATCGAGCGGCCGTTGGTGTGCTCGGCGTTCGTCGCAAACTCGCGCGCGAAGCGTATGACGGTTTCACGGCCGATGCCGGTATATTGCTCCTGCCAAGCCGGAGTGTACGCGCCGGCTGCGTCGTTGTAGTCCTTGGGATAATCGCCGGGCAGACCGCGGCTGACGCCGAAGTGACCGTTGAGCAGATCGAACACCGTCGCGACCGGGACCCGTTGACCGTCCTTCGTCTCGATGTAACGGATGGGGATACCGCGTAGGAACGTCTTGCGCGACGCGAACTCGAAGTACTCGACTTGCGCGATCTCGTCGTTCTTGTCGATGAACGAAAGCGCAGGAGCGATGGCGCTGCCGTCTTTGCCGTCCTGCAGCTTGAGGTTCCACTGGCCTTTCTTCTTTTGCCAGCGATGTCCGACGGTGCCCATCGGCATCTTTGGCGCGCCGGTTGGCTCGTCCCACATGAGCATCTTCCACTCGCCGTGCTCTTCGTCCGCATACTTTGCGAGACGTCCGGCGCGCAAGTGCTGACCGGCCTTGAGGCCTTTCGTTCCCTTCGTAAGCTCGACGAGCAGCGGCGCGTCGGTATATGCCCGCACGTACTTGTCGAAGTACGGCACTTTACGATCGAAGTGATACTCCTTGAGGATCACGTGGTTGACCGCCATCCACAGCGCGGTATCCTGACCGGCCTTGACGGGGATCCACATGTCGGCGTACTTCGCGACTTGGTTGAAGTCGGGCGACATCACCACGAACTTCGAGCCGTTGGCGCGCGCCTCGGAAATGAAGTGCACGTCGGGCGTGCGTGTCATGTTCAGGTTCGCGGCAATTGACACGATGTACGAGGAGTTGTACCAATCGGCGCCTTCGCACACGTCGGTCTGGTCGCCCCACACTTCGGGGAACGAATTCGGCAGATCGGCGTACCAATCGTAGAAGCTCATGTTCACGGCGCCGATGAGCTGCAAGAAGCGCGCGCCACCGGCATACGATGCGAACGAGAACGCAGGGATCGGCGCGAAGCCCATGATGCGGTCCGGGCCGTATTTCTTCGCCGTATGCAGGCATGCGGCGGAGATGAGCTCCGTTACCTCTTCCCACGTCGTACGGCGGAAACCGCCTTTACCACGTGCGCGTTGATAACGCTTGCGTTTCGCGTCGTCCGAAGCAATCGATTCCCACGCCTCGACCGGATTCGCATGTTGCGCTTTGGCCTTGCGCCAAAAATCCAGCAGCGGACCGCGAATGTACGGATACTTGACGCGAATCGGACTGTAGACGTACCACGACGCGGAGATGCCGCGCTGGCATCCGCGCGGCTCGTACGGCGGCAGACCTTTTTCCAAGAGTGGATAGTCAGTCTGCTGCATCTCCCACGTGATGATGCCGTCCTTGACGTAGACCGCCCAGGAGCAGCCACCCGTGCAATTGACGCCGTGCGTGCTGCGCACGACCTGGTCGTGCTGCCACCGATTACGGTAGAACTCTTCCCACCGCCGAGACTTCGGGTCGACCAGATCTTGAATCCAACCCATGTGCTTTAAGACCTCCGAGCAAGTCTACGAGTGAAATCCATGCTTTGTCCGACGCCGCCGTTAGCGTTCGTGACCATTGCGATGCGTACGCTAAGCAAGCGACGACGCCAGTACGACGCGATGATGATCGCGAGGATGACGAGGCCGAGAACTGCGAGCAGCGCGAGCTGGCCGATCGAGTTCAGCGGACGTGCGGTAACAGCGGCTTCCTTGACAAACGAAGTAACGTCCGCAATCTCTTGCGGCGTGAGCGGTTCCTTGCTCCACACCGCGTTCATCGTCGGCGTCGGCAAGCCACTGATGAACGATTCCAGTCCCTCGGTGCCGCCATACTTTTGATACGCGCCTGAGAGATCGGGCCCAAGCGTACCGCCGCCGAGCGCACCGATTCCGGAAATCGAATGGCACGACATACACGGCGGACCGCCGTTCTTGAAACGTGCACCACCGACGAACAGCTCACGGCCATGAGCCGAATCACCTTGCGGGAACGCTGCTGCCGGTGCCGCGGCGGCCGCACCACCTGCTGCAGCGCCGCCGGATTGCTGCGCGATGTAACTCAACACTGCGTCGACGTCGGCACTGGAGAGACCCAGATCCGGCATCTGCAGCGGATATTGTTTCACGAGCGCCGTCGCCGTGGGATCGCCTGCGGCGATGACAGCACTCGGCTTTGAGACCCACTTGACCAGCCAGTCGTGAGGTTCTTTCGACGTGATCCCTTTCAGATCGGGACCGACCGTCTTTCCTTTTCCAATGGTGTGGCAAGCGGCGCACTTCGATTGAAAAATCGTGCCACCGTCGTCAGCGAGCGCAGCAGGCGCACTGAGTGCGATGGTAAGTGCGAGGACCGCAGCAGCCACGAAGTATCGGCACCAGCGATCGCCGTGATCGTCATTCATCCTGTTGGCTCCCTCGAGGCGGAGATAGGACTAGCGACGTTGAGGGGCGCCAGTTTCCATAAGAGGGGGGAAATGAAAACGGCGCCCCAGGAACGTAGGTTTACGCTACTTCCGTCGGGTTCCGATTCGGTTCCCCCCGGGCGCCGAGGGTTAGTGGAAGCTGCCCGCCAAAATGCTCCGGTGAAGGGTCTCGGTCTCCATGACCGGATCGACGTTGAACTCGTCCTTGAGGGCGGCGCGGCAGACTTCATATTGGCGGAGCGCCTGCGTGCGCTTGCCCGAGAAGTACAGCACCTCCATAAGGTCGCGATGCACCTCTTCCAAGCAAGGGTCGAGGTCGAGGATCCGGCGATAGCAGCGGGTCGCTGCTTCGTAGTCGCCGCCACTGCGGTGAAGGCGTGCGGTGGTGAGGAGCACGTCAAAGAATTTTTCACGCAGCTGGCGGCGGCGCTTCAGGCACCAGTCGCTGTACGGTTCGTCTTGGAGGTAGTCGCCTCCGTAGAAATCGGCGGCCAGCTGGAGGGCGACCAAGGCTTCACGCCATCGGCCGCGACGCTCGAAGTGGAACCCTTCTTCGGCGCGCGCTTCGAACTCCAGCACGTCGAGCCGGTGCGGAGAGCGAGCATTGAAGCAGTAGCCGTTTGCCTCAGTTAAAACGTAGGCACCTTCGCCGTGGCCGTTTTCCGACTGCCCGAGACCGCGGCGCAGATAATGGACGACGATCTTCAGGAGCTGGGCGCCGTCCTTCGGAGGCTCGGCCGGCCAGAGCAGATCGATCAGCTCGTCGCGGACGACGGTTTTGCCGTAGTTCGTCAGCAAGATTTTGAGAAGCGTTACTGCTCGCCGCCGCGC
>JBOHTT010000174.1:0-3997 GCA_050733775.1 Vulcanimicrobiaceae bacterium | reverse complement strand
CCACCAGATCGTGGCTCGCGTCCTCGACGAGATCTTTGACGACCTCGTCTTTCGTCGGTTCCTTGTCTTCGAGCAGCGCTTCCAGCAGCGAATCATCGAAATCGCCGAGCGCTTCGAGCAGCTCGCGACGGTAGCGCGCGACGTTGTCGCGAACGCCGCCGTCGATCTCGACTTGGTGTTCTTTGCCGTTGGCATCGAACGCGTATGCAATCTGCTCGACTAAGTCGACATAGCCCGTCAGCTCCGGGCCGGCGCCGATCGGCATATGTTCCGGCACGACGTGCAGGCCGTACGCGTCGCGCAGCGCCGCAAGCGTGCCGATGAAATCTGCGCCTTCGCGATCCATCTTGTTGATCACGAAGAGGTGCGGCATCTTACGCGATTCGATAAAATCGATCAAGCTCTGCGTCTGAAGAATGCGCGTCGGGTCGGGATCGACGACCACGACCGCCGCATCGGCGGCCATCAGCGCTTGTTTCGTCTCCTCAAAAAAATCAACGAAGCCTGGGCAGTCGATCAAGTTGAGTTCGACACTTCCGCAGGCTGTGTAAGCGAAACCGACGCAGGTGGATTGCGCGTGTCCGATCGATTCGGGCTCGAAGTCGGTCGTCGTCGTACCTTCGTGGACCGAGCCCCTTCGCGGAATCGCGCCGCAATGAGCGAGCAGCGCTTCTATTAAGGTCGTCTTGCCGCTGTGATGCGGACCGACGACCGCTACGTCCCTCAGGCGCGAAATGTCTGTCATTTGACGCTCCGATCCGGGCTCCACGCCCGGCATTCACGAGAGTGGGGACGGGGGCGTTCGCCTTTGGGCCCAGCGGGGCCCGCTAGAAGAGACGCTTCGTATCGAGGAGGATCGTGACGGGTCCGTCGTTCACCAGCTCGACGTGCATCGTGGCGCCGAAGCGGCCCGTTTCCGTCCGGATACCGAGTCCGCGCAGCTCCGCAACGACGCGCTGGTAAAGCGGCTCGGCAAGCTCAGGGCGCGCCGCCGCAATGAACGACGGCCGGCGCCCTTTGCGTGCGTCGCCGTGCAGCGTGAACTGCGAGATTGCGAGGACGGCGCCGCCAGTCTCCGTGACGTCGCGATTCATATTGCCTTCATCGTCACGGAAGATGCGTAAGCCGGCCAGTTTTCGCGCCAGCGTCGCTGCGTCGTTCTCGTCGTCATCGACGCCCACGCCGACGAGCACCAGCAATCCGGCGGCAATCGTTCCAATGACGTCGCCGGCCACGCGCACCTCAGCGCGCGCGACGCGTTGGACGACGGCCCGCACGAGGTTATTGCGTGATCTTGGCGATGATGCGAAGACGATGCATCATCGTCAGCTTCGCTTCTTTGGCGGGCTCGTCGCTCGGAATGTACGATTCGACATGCTTGTCGAGCTGGCCGGCACGCATAATCGCGTCACGGTACTTGCCGTCCTTGACCGACTTCTCCATCGACGTCGCAAGGCGCGGAATATCGCGCACTTGGGCGGGATACGTTTTGGAGTTGCGGATCAGATCGGCAGTAATGGCGTCGATCGCTTCGCGCACTTGCCTTGCGGCACCGGCGTCTTGCAATTCGGCGATCGGATCGTCTTCCATAAAGGCGCCCATACGTTTGGCCGCCTTCTAAGAGCCTATGCCGAGCGCCTTCCACACGGCCGATGCCACCGCGTGCAGCCGTGCGTCGCTGCCGCACGCGCCGAGCAGCTGCAGGCCTACGGGTAGCGGCGAACCGAGCGCACCAATCGGCAGCGAAATGCCGCACATCGAGAAAACGTTTGCCGGCCGCGTGTTGCGCAGCGAGCGGCGGTTCCATGCGGCTGCGGCCTGAACCGTCGTGCACTCCGAAAGTGCAATCGGCAGCGCGGGACTGGTGGGCGTGATCCACGCATCGAATCCGCGCATGCGTTCCGTCGCCGCGGCCGACAGCTCCGCGCAGCGGCGTACCATCGTGACGTAGTCGCTCGCGCTGATCTCGAGACCGCCGGCGATGCGCTCGCGCACCACCGAGTCGAGGCGCGGCAAGTTCTGCATTACCCGCTCGCGGCCGAGCGTCGCCACAAGATCCGCGGGGGTCATCTTCGCGAACACCGGATCTACGAGATCGAGCTCCGGCACTTCAACCGTCTCGATCTGCACGCCGGCGCGCTCGAGACGCGCGATTGCTTCACGCATACAGGAGGCGACGGCCTCGTCGAGATCGTCGTAGAACATGCGCGACGGCCTTCCCAAGCGCAGACGGTCGATGCGAACGGCGGGAATGCGCTGCGCTGCAAGCGTTTCGAACACGAGCGCCGTGTCTTCTGCGGTACGGGTCAGCGGGCCGAGCGTATCGAGCAGCGGTGCAAGCGGAAAGACGCCTTCGATCGACCACAAGCCCGGACTCGGGCGAAAACCGAACACGCCGCAGAGTGCCGCGGGAAGCCGCACCGAGCCGCCGGTGTCCGAGCCGATCGCGAAATCACAAAGCCCTGCTGCGGTCGCGACGGCGGAGCCGTTGCTCGAGCCGCCCGGCATGCGGTGCACGTTCGGATCGCTCGGATTCCACGGCGTGCGCCGATCGAGATTGTACGTGCCGAGCGCGAATTCGGTCGAACGCGTCTTGCCGATGATGACGCAGCCGGCCGCGCGCAGCGCGCGGACGAACGGTCCTTCCGGCGGCACGATGTCGCGAATATCGATCTCACTGCCGCCCAGCGTCGGCATTCCGTCGATGCTGAGCAGATCTTTGACAGCGACGACTTTACCGTGCAGCGGGCCGAGCGAATTTCCCGATGCCGCAAGCGCATCGATGCCGCGTGCTTGTTTGAGCGCGCGTTCGCGATCGACGTGAATGAACGCACCAAGTTTCCCGTCTTGCTCTTCGATTCGGCGCAGATACGTTGCGGTGGCTTCTTCAGCACTAGGAACTGTTAGCACGGCGACCTCATGGAGCGAAACATCTTTGGGGCTGCGGCGTATATGCGGGTAGACGAAAGGAACACCTCGATGACGCTCGCCAAACCGCGTTACTTTCCGCCCGATCCGCGAGGGATTTCCTCTCTCGTGCGGCGGCCGATTCCTGCGGGATTCTCCCACGAACAACGCACGACGTTCCCCGGCTGGGGCCCAAAGCTCTAACGTTGTCATCCCGAGCGTAGCTTCGCATTGTCATCCCGAGCGTTGGGGCACGAAGTGCCCCATAGTCGAGGGACAGCGAATATCTGCATCGTAGCCGCCATGCAGAGCCTGCACGCTAAGCGGCGGCGTCAGAACAACTGCGTCGCCCCGACTCGGACGATCGCGAAGCGAACCATAACCATCGGCCGCCGACCACGGGTAGATGCCATTTCGCAGCACGACGTGAGGTGTGCCGTCGATATCGACAAACGTTCCGGCGGGAAGCTCGCGCCACGGCATGACGTGCGTACTCTCCTCGCGACGATGGACGCGCTGCTCGTGAAGCACTAAGTCGATGGCGTCGGCACCAGTCATACCGACTGCCTGGCAAAATTCGTTGTACGCAGCACGGCGGCAAAGCGCGCAGGGACGATGCCCCGCCGCAAACGCGACGGCTTCATCGTAGAAGAACAGCGCCGTCCAACGGCCCGGCACCCACTTCGGCGCAACCCAACCTTTGAATTCGAGCGCGCAGATGATCCAGCGCTTCCCGTTCCAGGGGCGCACGATGTCGCGATCGCGGTGAATGCAGCCGCGATTGCCCAGCCACGCGCCGCGCAGCGGCGAACGGACGATCTCGCCATAGGGCGTTACGCGATTGCGCTCCGGCATGCGCAGTTACTAAGCGAAAAGAGGAGCCGCATCCTCGAAATCGGCATCATCGAGCATGAAACAGATCGCGGCGTCCGCCGCTCTCGCCGTCGTTTTCGCGGTGGGATTGACGCCGTGCGCGGCGCAGAATCTGCCGCCGGGATCATATAAGGAGACCTGCAGGAATATCGAAGTTCGTGGCGGCGTCCTGCACGCGCACTGCCGAGGTGAGAGCGGTCTTCACTTTGCACCGACG